>NZ_BAAGZM010000009.1:0-24898 GCF_054778495.1 Hymenobacter agri | reverse complement strand
CCGCCAGCGTATCGGGGGCATTGGCTGGAGCAACGGCTTCCGGCGTGGCCGCGGGCGGCGCGGGCTCATCGGCCGGGTCGGGCCGCAGGAAGAAATATGCTGCCACCGCTACCAACACGGCCGCCAGAAGTACCAGCAGCCACGGGCTGAGCGAAGATTTTTTACGCTGAATGTTGATGTCGGCCATACCGCAGGTTGTTTTCGGCGTGATTGTACGAGAAAGGCTAGGAAGTAGTGACGGCTTCAGACAAGAACGCCGTGCTGAAATGCAGAACGTCATGCTGAGCTTGTCGAGGCATCTCTACCGCAATAGTAAATGAATTACTCTTCGCGATAGAAATGCTTCGACAAGCTCAGCATGACGTTCCTTTTACTCCTTCGCTTTTTGTCTGGGTCGGCGCTACACTGCCACCGGCCGGTACAGCTTAGCCAGCGCGGCCACGGCGTAGTCGACTTCAGCCTCGGTGTTCATTTTGCTCATCGAGAAGCGCACCGTGGCCCGCTCGGGGTCGCAGCCCAGTGCCTCCAGCACGTGCGAGCCGGTTTGGGCACCGCTGGTGCAGGCCGAGCCGCCCGACGCCGCCACCTTGCTGATATCGAGGTTGAACAGCAGCATTTCGCTGATGGCCGAGGGCGGCAAGCTCACGCTCAGCACCGTGTACAGGCTCTGGTCGGCCAGCTCCGACAGGCCATTGAACTGCACATCGGCAATTTCGGCTCGCAGCTGGGCGATGAACCGGTCTTTTAGCCCCTGCACGTGGCGCTGGTGTTCGGCCAGGTCGCGCACGGCCACTTCCAGCGCTTTGGCCAGGCCCACAATGCCGGCCACGTTCTCGGTGCCCGAGCGCACGTTGCGCTCCTGCGAGCCGCCGTGGATGAGCGGGCTCACCTGCAGGCCGCTGCGGGTGTAGATGAACCCAACGCCCTTCGGCCCGTGAAACTTGTGCGCCGAGCCCACCAGAAACTGGTTTTTCAGCTGCTGCACATCGTGGCGATAGTGGCCCATGGTCTGCACCGTATCGGTGTGGAACACGGCCTCGTGCCGGGCGCAGATGTCGCCGATGGCAGCAATGTCGTTCAGGTTGCCAATCTCATTGTTGGCGTGCATCAGGCTCACAAACGTGCGCGACTGGCCCGCCAGCAACTCCTCCAAGTGCGCCAAATCGAGCCGGCCCTGCGCATCATGCTTCACGTAGTGCAGCTCGATTTCGCCGCTTTTAGCCAGCGCCTGCAAGGGGTGCAGCACCGCGTGGTGCTCGAGCGGCGAAGTGATGGCATGCTTCAACCCCAGCGTGCGCACGCTGCCGAAGGCGGCGTAGTTGTCGGCCTCGGTGCCGCCGCTGGTGAAGGTGATTTCGGCCGGGGCGGCGTTCAGCAGGTGGGCCACCGTTTTGCGGGCGTTTTCGATGGCGGCGCGCACCTGCCGGCCGGGGCCGTGCAGGCTGCTGGGGTTGCCGTAGTGCAGCTGCAAAAACGGCAGCATGGCGTCCAGCACCTCGGGGTCGAGGGGCGTGGTGGCGGCGTTGTCGAAATAGGCGTAGGCGGGGGCGGTGGGGGAAATTGCGCTCATAGACACGTTGGTTTCAGCAAAAAAAACAGAAGCCGGGCGTGGGTGCACCCGGCTTCTGGCAAGCTATACACGAATACAAATTTGGGCTTTCCAGCCGAAACTGCCCCACAGTAGCCGTTCCAATCCGGCAGAATGCCGACCAATTAGCTCTTTACCGCGATAATCTCCTTGATGTCGCCAATAATTTTCTGGGCCAGGTAGTCTGCCGTCGAGTTCGAGTCCGACTCGGCGTAGATGCGGATAATGGGTTCGGTGTTCGACTTGCGCAGGTGCACCCACTCCTTGTCGAACTCAATCTTCACGCCGTCAATCGTGTTCACCGGCTGCTTGGCGTAGCGCTGCTCCATCTTAGCCAGCACGTCGTCGGTGTTGATTTCCGGCGTCAGTTCAATCTTGTTTTTCGAGATGAAGTAGCTCGGGTACGAGTTACGCAGGCGGCTCACCGTGAGGCCGGTTTTGGCCAGGTGCGTCAGAAACAGCGCAATGCCCACCAAGGCGTCGCGGCCGTAGTGCAGCTCGGGATAGATGATGCCGCCGTTGCCCTCGCCGCCAATTACGGCGTTGGTTTCCTTCATTTTCGTCACCACGTTCACCTCGCCCACGGCGGCGGCGGCGTAGCTGCCACCGGCTTTCTCAGTCACGTCGCGCAGGGCGCGGGTGCTGCTCAGGTTGCTCACGGTGTTGCCGCCGCCCAGCGCCTTCAGCACGTAGTCGGCCACGGCCACCAGCGTGTATTCTTCACCGAACATCTCGCCGTTCTCGCTCACCAGGGCCAGGCGGTCCACGTCGGGGTCTACCACAATGCCGAGGTCGAAGCCGCCTTTTTCCAGCACCTTGGCAATGTCGCGCAGGTGCTCGGGCAGCGGCTCGGGATTGTGGGCGAAGTCACCGGTGGGCTCGCAGTGCAGCTTCTCGATGGTCGTCACGCCCAGTGCCTCCAGCAGTTGCGGCACCGCAAAGCCGCCCGAGGAGTTCACGGCATCCACCACCACCCGGAAATTGCGGGCCCGAATGGCCTCCACATCCACCAGCGGCAGCGCCAGAATGGCCTTGATATGCTTTTTGAGGAACGTATTATCCGTCGTGTACTCGCCCAGCTTGGCCACCGGCGCAAAGTCGAAGTCCTCATTCTCGGCCGAGACCAGCACCTGCTGCCCGTCGGTGTCCGAAATGAACTCGCCTTTGGCGTTGAGCAGCTTCAGCGCGTTCCACTGCTTGGGGTTGTGCGAGGCCGTGAGGATGATGCCACCGGCCGCCTTCTTGGCGGGCACGGCCATTTCCACTGTGGGCGTGGTGCTCAGGCCGAGGTCGCACACGTCGAGGCCGAGGCCCTGTAGCGTGGCGGCCACGAGGCGGCTCACCATGTCGCCCGAGAGGCGGGCGTCGCGCCCAATCACAATCAGCTGGCTGTCGGTGGGTTGAGTTTTCACCCACGAGCCGTAGGCGGCGGCGTACTTCACCACGTCGAGGGGCGTGAGGCCTTGGCCCACGGGCCCGCCAATGGTGCCCCGAATGCCGGAGATAGATTTTATTAAAGTCACGGAGGTCGTTTTTTGAAAGGCCAAAATTAGGCATTAGCCGCCGGTTGGCGACGCGCCGTTTTATCTTTGAAGCAATGGAAAATTCTGAATCTGCTGCTACGGCCCTGCTTACTTCCGACCGCCGGCCTGCCCAGCTCGAAGCGTTCGGCCGCCTGCTCGACGTGCTCAACCGCCTCCGGGCCGAGTGCCCCTGGGACAAAAAGCAGACGCTGCAAAGCCTGCGCCACCTCACCATCGAGGAAACCTACGAAATCAGCGACGCCATTTTACGCGACGACCTGCCCGACCTCAAAAAGGAGCTCGGCGATGTGATGCTGCACCTCGTGTTCTACGCCCGCATCGCCGCCGAAAAAGGAGCCTTCGACATCGCCGACGTGCTCAACGCCCAGTGCGAAAAGCTCATCTACCGTCACCCGCACATCTACGGCGACGTGCAAGCCGATGACGAAGAGACCGTAAAACGCAATTGGGAGCAGCTTAAACTCGCGGAAAAAGGCAATACCACCGGCGTGCTCGGCGGCGTGCCTACCTCGCTCCCGGCGCTGGTAAAAGCCATGCGCATTCAGGAAAAAGCCCGGGGCGCGGGCTTCGATTGGGAGCAGCCCGCTCAGGTTTGGGACAAGGTGCAGGAAGAATTATCGGAGTTTGGCGCCGAGTACAGCCACGGCGACCCGGCCCGCATGCACGCCGAAAAAGCCGCCGACGAGTTCGGCGATTTACTCTTTTCGCTGGTCAATTTTGCCCGCTTCGCCGGCATCAACCCCGAAGAAGCACTTGAGCGCACCAACCGCAAGTTTATCAGCCGCTTTCAGTACCTTGAAACGGCTGCCGCCGCCAACAATCAGCGCCTCACTGACCTCACCCTGGCCCAAATGGACGTGTATTGGGAAGAAGCTAAACGCCGCCCGGCCCAACCCAACCCGACTATTTAGCGTTGCTAATCTTCATCCATCTTTCATGCAATTTTGCCAGCTAAAGGCAAGTTTTCTTTGGTAAGGCCGTGGTTTTTGGTTAGGTTTGCCAAGCTAAGATGGCTTGGTGGGCAGTTTAGACTTCGGTAAGTGCCATTTTAATCCTTTCACTACGGGATTATCGATTGTTCTTCGCCGGGCTTTAGGCTTCGAACCGACTTTTTTGCTTTTTCTTTACCCACTCAATTCAACTACTTCACTCAACAACCCCCAAACACTCCGGAACAATGGAACAGAAAAATGCCATGAATACGAGCCCTCGGCCCGCCGCTACGGCCGCTAAAGCCGAAGCCAAAAGCAGCGGTGGCGCCTCGCTGTTCTCCGTGATAGTTATCATTTTGGCCTTCGTCATTAGCTATATCGTTTTCAAATTCGTCTTCGGTGACGGCAGCCACTTCCAAGGCGGCAACCCCGAAAACAACCCTAACCCCGGCGATTACCTCGGCGTGGTATACAAAGGCGGCGTAATTGTGCCTTTCCTGCTCACGATGTTCCTCTGCGTTATCACGTTCTCGATTGAGCGCATGCTGACCATCTCGAAAGCCAAAGGCTCGAAAGGTATCGAAACCTTCGTGCGCACCGTGCGCCAGAAGCTGAACGCCAACGACATCAACGGTGCCCTGGCTGCCTGCGACGCGCAGAAAGGCTCGGTTGCTAACGTGGTGAAAGCCGGCCTGATGAAGTACAACGAGATGGCCCGCGAGCGCGGCATGACCACCGACCAGAAAGTACTGGCCATACAGAAAGAAATCGAAGAAAGCACCGCTCTGGAGCTGCCGATGCTGGAGAAAAACCTGGTTATCATCTCGACCATCGCCTCGATTGCTACCCTGACCGGTCTGCTCGGTACGGTATTCGGCATGATTCGCGCCTTCGCCGCTCTGGCGCAGGCTGGTACTCCCGACGCCGTAGCTCTGGCAAACGGTATCTCGGAAGCTCTGATTAACACGGCTCTGGGTATCGGTACCTCGGCCCTGGCCATCGTGGCTTACAACTACTTCACCAGCAAAATTGACGAGCTGACCTACAGCATCGACGAGGCTGGCTTCAGCATCATCCAGACCTTCGCTGGCCAGCACGGCCAGACCACGGCTACCCAAACGGTTTAATGCCGCTTGCGCAGCTGCCGGCTGATGCACTAAAACGCGGGGCGATTCGTTCTTCGGAATGAATCGCCCCCTTTTAACCCCACCTCGCAATGCCCAAAGTAAAACCGCACCGTACCTCGCCGTCGCTCGACATGACGCCGATGGTGGACCTGGCTTTCTTGCTGGTGACGTTCTTCATGCTCACCACCAAGTTTGCCCCCGAAGAGACTGTGGTGGTGGACACTCCCTCGTCGATTTCGGACCTGAAACTGCCCGAAAACAACGTTATCACCCTCACCGTCGACAAGAACAAGCGCGTGTTCTTCGGCGTCGATGCCCCGCAGACCAAGATTCAGGCTCTGCAGCGCGTTGGTGCTAAGTACGGCGTCAACTTCACGGCCGCTCAGGCCAAGGAGTTCAGCAACCTGCCCAACTTCGGTTCGCCCATCAGCCAGCTCGGCTCGTACCTGAGCATGGACAAAGAAGCCCGTAAGCAGGTAAATAAAGAACTGAAAGGGGTTCCGATGGACTCGCTCAACAACCAGTTGATTGACTGGGTGCTGGAAGCTCGTCGCGCCAACCAGGCCATCTTCCACAAGCCCACCTACATCGCCATCAAAGGCGACGGTGACGCTGATGTACCCACGGTGCAGCAGGTTATCAAGGTGCTGCAGGAGAAGGATATCAACCGCTTCAACCTCATCACGGATATGGAGAACAAGCCGGTAGCGTCGAAATAAGCGCTAACAGCTATTCCCAAATCCCCTCACTTCTCTAACTCCCATGGCAGAAATTCAAGGCAAAGCCGACTCCGGTGGAAAAGGTGGGAAGAAGCGGGCCAAGAAAATGTCGACCAAAATCGACATGACCCCAATGGTGGACTTGGCCTTCCTCCTGCTTACCTTCTTCATGCTGACCACCACCTTCGCCAAGCCCAACGTGATGCAGCTCACGATGCCGGTGAAGAAAACCGACGATGTGGAGGACACGAAAATCAAGGCCTCGCAGGCCATGACCATCATCCTCGGCAAAGACAACAAGGCGTACTATTACTTCGGTCTGAACACGCCCCTCGACAAAACCGTACCCAAGCCTGAGCTGAAAGTGACGGATTTCTCGGCCAACGGCATTCGCCAGGTCCTGCTGGACCGTCAGCGCCGTCAGCCGGAGCCCATCATCCTCATCAAGCCCACCGAAGATTCTAAGTACAAGAACATGGTGGACATTCTGGACGAGATGAACATCACGAACCAGAAGAAATACGCGCTGGTGAAGGTACCCAAAGACGACCTGGACCTTATTAAAGAATCTGGATTATGATGGACAACGCGCAAATCGCGAAGGCTAGCCTGAACGACATCGTTTTCGAAGGTCGTAATAAGGCTTACGGAGCCTACGTACTCCGGCGCCTGTACCAGCGGCACGTAACCCGCGCGCTGATTATCGCCACGGCGATTTTCGCGCTGCTGGTGTTCTTTCCCCTGATTTCGCAGTATCTGAAAGAACGGATGCCGAAAGAAGAGAAGAAGAACCTGCAGGAGAACGTCCTGATGGACGCTCCGCCGCTGGACGAAACCAAACCGCCACCCCCTCCCCCGCCGCCGGAGGCTCCCCCGCCCCCGCCGCCTAAGCTCACCACCATCAAATTCACGCCGCCGGTTGTGAAGAAAGATGAGGAAGTGAAGAAGGAAGAAGTTCCGGACCAGGAGGAACTGAAGGAAAAGACGGTTGCTACCGTAACTGTGCAAGGCAACACCAATGCTCCTGACCTGACCGAGCTCGCCTCGGGCGACGGTGACAAGGTGGTAGAGGAAGTTGTTGAAAACAAGGTTTACACCTACGTTGAGCAAATGCCCGAACTGCCGGGCGGTGGTGGCCAGGCGGCCATCGTAGGGGCCATTCAGAAGGCCGTGCGCTATCCTCCAATGGCGCTGCGAAACCAGGTTGAAGGCCGCATTTTCGCCAGCTTCACGGTAAACCCACAAGGTGACGTGACCGACGTGAAAGTGGTAAAAGGCTTGGGTTCGGGTCTGGATGAAGAAACCATCCGCGCCATCAAAACCCTGCCGAAATTCCGTCCTGGCAAGCAGAACGGTCGCGCAGTAAGCGTTTCGTTTACGGTGCCGATTACCTACAAAATTCAGTAGTTACTGCAGGCTCCGGCCTGTAGCGTTACACCCCAGATTAGGCTTACAGGCCTCGTCTGGGGTGTTTTGCTTGCTGGCAACCGCTAGCTGGCGCGCCCAACTGGCGGCGCACAATTTGCGGCACTTATACTTCGTCAGCCGCCAGACTCGTTATACCGGGTAGCGACGTCTACCGCGGCATGCAGGAGGCAAGGCTTACTTTTTGATATATTATGAAAAGCGCTTGTTTTTCCGCTTTTTTGCGCTCCCATTGAACAGGCCTGTCAGGTTTAAACGAACCTTTCGGCCGCCTACGCGGGTTTATACATCTCCCTCTCAGTTTTTTCTGCGTGTATGCTTAACCTTCCAACGACCGAAGAACGCCTGGGAAAGTCACCCCAGCGTTTGGTGCGTTACTTTGTGCTGATAATGGCTCTGGTATATCTGGGGCTGGGCGTATGGCTGTTTTGGTCAGCGAGCGAGCCTTCAGGTGGCGGCCTGCTACAGTTGGGCACCACCGGCCGCCGGGTGCTCGGCGGGGTATTCATCCTATATGGGCTGATGCGCTTTATCCGGGGCTACCAAGCCAACTTTCGCAAAAAATCTTTTTCCGACAATAATGACTAAGCGCTTTCAACTTCTGGCAACGGGTTTGGCAACAGTGGTAGCTGGCACGCTGGGTTTCGCCTCGTGCAACGGCCCGGGCTCGCCGGGTGCGCAGGACACACCCACCAGCGGCACAGTGGCAGTAAGCGTGGATGAGACGTTTGCCCCCATTCTGCAGGCGCAGGTCGATACCTTCGCCAAGCTCTATCCGAATGCCCACGTGCAGATGAGTTTCCAGCCGGAGGAAAAGGTGATGGTGGACCTTATCAATGACAAGATTAAGGTGGCGGTGGTATCGCGGGAGTTGACGGCCGAAGAAAAGGCCGACTTCGCGAAGCAGACCATCAACCCGCGCACCACGCGCATCGGCATCGACGGCCTGGCTATTGTGTTGAACCGCGCCAACCCCGACTCGCTGCTGACGGTAGCACAGTTGGCCGAGATTTTTACCGGTAAAACGGCTACCTGGTCGCAGGTAAGCGGTAAGAAAGGTCTGTCGGCTATCAACGTGGTATTCGATGCCAACCGCAGCAGCACCACGCGTTTCGTGCTCGATTCAGTGACGCGCGGTGCGGCGCTCACCAAACGCGCTTTTGCGGCATCTTCCAACCCGGCGTTGCTCGACTATGTGGCCACGCACCCCAATGCCATTGGCGTAGTGGGCGTGAATTGGATTTCGGACCGCGACGACCCGAAGGCTATGAAGTTTCTGAATAAGGTGCGCGTGGCCAGCATCACGGCACGCCCCAATCCAACGGTTAACGACTACATACAGCCCTATCAGGCGTACCTGGCCGAAAAAACGCCCGAGCAGCTCGCCGAGCATGCCGAGTTGCAGAACTACCCGTTGCGCCGCAACCTGTACGTCATTAGCCGGGAGGCCCGCGCCGGATTGGGCACGGGGTTTGCATCCTTCGTGGCAGGCAAAAACGGGCAGCTGATTTTCCAGAAATCGGGCTTGCTGCCCGCCCAGATGCAGGCCCGCATTATTACCACGCCTAAACTGTAAGCGCGTTAGTCGCGTACCCTCTTTTCTTACGTTGTTTTTTCATTCTTCTCTTTTTCCTATGAGTTTCAAGCCCTGGAAACAGCCGTTGCTCGCCGCCGTCGCCCTGATGGCTGGTACGACGGCGGCCACCGCCCAAAACATTCAAACGGCTCAACGCGACATTGAGCTGGGTCGCTACAATGCGGCTCGTGCCGCCCTGCGCCCGGGCGCTACCCCAGAAACTGCTTTTGAACTTGGCCGTCTGTATCAGATGCGCGATATGCCGGACTCGGCTGCGTTTTACTTCAATAAGGCATCTGGCTCCACTCCTTTCGGACAAGTAGCCGCGGGCCGCGCCTTGCTGGCCAAAGGCCAGACGGCAGCTGCCGAAACTCAGTTCGACGCAGCGGCCAAAGCCACGAAGAACAAGGATGCCAAGGTACTGACGATGATTGCGCAAGCCTATGGCGAAGCCGACACCAAGGACATGGGTAAGGCCCAGACGTATATTGCCGCAGCCCAGGCAGCGAACAAGAAAGACGAGCCCTCCCTGATGGTAGCCCAGGGTGATGTGTATCTGCACTCAGATAAGGGCGGTGGAGATGCTATGAGCAGTTTTGACCGGGCTATTACGGCCAACCCAAGCTATGCCCAGGCTTACTACAAGAAGGGGGTTTTGAACGTGCGTTCGCGTAACTTCAACGCAGCTCAGGAAGCTCTCACGAAAGCAGTTGACCTCGACCCGAGCTATGCTCCGGCTTACCGGGAACTGGCCGATATGTATTTCCTGGCAGGCAAATACGACTTGGCGCTGAAGAGCATTCAGCAGTACATCGGTTTGGCCGAGAAGTCGCCGGCTACGGATGCGCAATACGCGGCCTTCCTCTACAAGAGCAAGAAGTACCCCGAGGCACTGACGGAGGTCAACAAGGTGCTGACGGTTGAGCCGAATAACCTGACGATGAACCGTCTGCGTGCTTATCTGCAATACGAAACCGGTGATTTTGCCTCGGCAGCCACTTCGATGGAGCAGTATATGAAAATTGCTCCGGCCGACAAAATTCTCCCCGAAGACTACTCGTATTACGGGCGCATTCTGGCTCGTACCGGCCAGGCAGATAAGGGCATTGAGATAATCAAAAAAGCCATTACCGCTCAAACCGACCCGGAGAAGGTAAAGGAACTGCAGCGTGACCTCGCAACGGCTTACCAAACCAAAAAGGATTACGTCAATGCTTCGCGCATTTACGCTCAGCTGGCGAAGAATGGCGACCTGACCGACCAATTCCGTCTGGCCACGTCGTTCAGTGCTGCTAAGCAGTACAGCCGGGCCGACAGTGTGTATGCCATCATTAACACGGCCAAGCCGACTTACGGGCCTGCCTACCTGGCTCGCGCTAAAGCCAACTCGGGTCTCGACCCGGAAGCTAAGCAGGGTCTGGCCAAGCCTTCGTACGAGAAGTACATTGAGCTATCGAAAGCTGAAGGTGCTGACCCCGCAAAATTCCGCGAGGGCTTGGTAGAAGCGTATGGCTACCTGGGCGTGTATAACTTCCAGAAAGGCGACAAGGCCGCCGCACTGGCCAACTTCCAGCAAGTGCTGGCACTGGACCCTAATAATGCGGGTGCGAAGAATAACATTGAGATTCTGAGCGCAAAGCCCAAAACGACCACCGTCAAAAAAACCACCACGACTGTTAAGAAGAAATAACGTTGTGATGCGTTAAGCAAAAAAGGCCCCGGTGCAATTGCGCCGGGGCCTTTTTATTGGTTAATGCCATTAATGACACCTACGCATAACGCGCAATTGCGACGCAGACAGGCCTCAATGCGCGCGGTTAGCAGCGGTAGCCCAAGTACGCCATAAGTCTAGCGCAGCGGCAAAATCGGCGGGTAATTCGGCCTCAAAGTGCTGGCTCTCGCCTGATACCGGATGCACAAAGCCCAGCGAGCGAGCATGCAGCGCTTGCCGGGGCAATAGCTTGAAAGCGGTTTCGACCAAATCACGGTAGGCACCGGTGTTCTGGCCCACGCGGATGCGGTCGCCGCCGTAGGTGGCATCGGAGAACAGCGGGTGGCCGAGGTACTGCATGTGGGCCCGAATCTGATGGGTACGGCCGGTTTCGAGCACGCACCGTACCAGCGTAACTGGTCCGAAGCTCTCCAGCACTTCGTAGTGCGTCACGGCGTGCTTACCTTGCTCGCCTTCGGGATATACGGCCTGCACCTTGCGGTCGCGCAGGCTGCGCCCGATGTGGCCCCGAATGGTACCGGTAGGCCCGGGCGGCGTGCCCCACACCAGCGCCAGATAGCTGCGCTCGATGGTGTGATGAAAAAACTGGTTTGACAGGTGCGTCATCGCAAACTCAGTTTTGCCGATAACCAGCAGCCCTGAGGTATCCTTATCGATACGGTGCACCAGTCCAGGACGAATCTCACCATTGCGGCCCGTGGGCAGGTTGGCAAGGTGGTGCGCCAGTCCGTTCACCAGCGTGCCCTGCCAATGGCCGTAGGCGGGGTGCACTACTAGGCCGGCGGGCTTGTTCACGATGAGCAATTCCGCATCCTCATAGCGAATATCGAGCGGCATTTCCTCGGGTACCACTTTGCCTTCGCGGGGCGGCTCGGGCAGCGTGATGGTAATGGTATCGTGCGGCTTGACGCGGTAGTTGGGCTTCACGGCCGCTCCGTTCACTTCGACTGCCGAAGCCCGAATGGCCTCCTGAATTTTATTGCGCGAGGTATTGCGCAGACGGTTTTGCAGGAATTTATCAATGCGCAGCAACTCCTGTCCGCGGTCGACAACGATGCGGTGGTGCTCATATAGCTCGTCGCCGCCGTCTTCGTCGTCGGGTCCGGTCAGTTCGTCTTCTTCGTCGAGAGCAGAGTCCAGCATAGAAACGTAAAAAAGGCATGAAAAAAGCCGGAGCAGGTGCTCCGGCTTTTCAGTAATCAGGCAGCAGGGCTGCTTATTTTTTGGTTTTAACCTTGGTCTTGTTCACACCGGGCGCAACAGGAGCCGCGGCAGGTGCGCTGGGCGAAGCCGGACCCGACTTAATGGGAGCGGCGGCCCCGGGCGTAATGCCCATTTTCTTCAGCACGAGGTCCGAAATGTCGCCGTCTTTAGGGGCGTGCAGCAGCAGCGGGCTACCACCACCGTCGGAATTGAACACGTAGGTGAAGCCGTTTTCGTCGGCTACCAGGTCGATATTCTTCTGCAGCTTATCAAGCGCCGGCTTCAGCAGGACCTGCTGCTTCTGCTGCAGGCTTTGCTGGGCGCTCTGCTGGAACTCCTGAATGGATTGCTGCAGGCCCTGAAGCTCCTTCTCTTTATCAGCTTTCACTACATCGGTCATCGTACCGGCGGCCTTCTGGTAAGCTTCGCCTTTGGTCTGATATTCGGCGTATTTGCTTTTCAGCTGCGCTTCCAGCTGCGAGTTATACGTTTTCAGCTCCGATTCAATCTGCTTGCTTTCGGGCATCTGAGCCAGTACGTACTGAACATCGGTGTAACCAATTTTCAGGGGGGCCTGGGCCTGGGCCGAAGTGGCGGCCAGAGTCCCGGCGGTCAGCAGAGCGGCGGCGAGCGTCAGACGAAAGATTTTCACGAGATTCATCAAAAAGGAAAAGGGTCAGAAAAATGTTGGGGCAAAGGTAATTACTTCTTGCGGGTTGGGCGCGCCGGCTTGGCTGCCGGGGTCTTTGCCGCTGGTTCGGGCGTGCCCGAGTCAGATTCAAAATTGGGGTCGACCGGCGTTTTGGGCGGGGCTACGGTTTTCACCGTGCCTTTGGGGCCGGGCTGGTTGCGGTCTTCAGCGCCAAGGCCCAGTTCCTCCAGTACGAACTCGGTGTAGTCGTGCACAGGGTTGGTGTAAAGCATCGTTAAATCACCGGATTTATCAAAAATCACGGCCAGCGACTTCTTCTTGGCTACCTTCTCCACCGCTTCAAATACCTTGTCCTGCACCGGCTTGTTTAGTTCCTGGCGCTTCTTGAACAATTGGCCTTCGTAGCCAAACTGCTTGTTGCGGTAGGCTTTCAATTCCTGCTCTTTAAGCAAAATCTCATCCTGCCGCTTTTTCTTCATCGCCTCCGTCAGCACAATTTCCTCGTTCTGATAGTTCCGATGAAGCTTATCAAGGTCCTTTTGCTGCGCTTCGATTTCCTTCTGCCAGGTATCCGACAGCAGTGCCAGCTCCTGTTGTGCTTTGGCGTACTCCGGCATCTTGGCCATGATGAATTCCGAATCAACCCAACCGAATTTCTGGGCCTGGGCCACACCGGCCCCGCTCAGCAGCAGTGCGAAGGCCAATAGCAGGCCACGAAAGTTCTTCATACGAGGCAAAACGTGAAACTCGGGCGCATAGTGTCCGACTAGCGAATTTGCTGGCCGATGATGAAATGGAAGTGGTTGCGGTCCTGGCCAGTTGAGGTACCAGCGGGCGGGATAACTGTATCGAAACCGTGGCCGTAGTCGAAGCCCAGCAAACCGAATGCCGACATGAAAACCCGGGCCCCTACCCCTGCCGAGCGGTACAGCTTGTACGGATTGTAGTTCTGATACGAATCGAATGCGTTGCCTGCTTCGGCAAAGCCCAGCACGTACACTGTAGCAGCCGGGTTCAGGCTCACCGGGTAGCGCATCTCCAGCACGTATTTGTTGAAAGCGATACCACCAGCCTGCTGGCCCTGGGCCGTCGGGATGGCATACGCCTGGCCGGGGTCGTCGTAGCCGCGCAGGCCTACGTAGTCGGTACCAACCAAGTAGTTGCCGCCACCATTGTAGCCCAGGCCGGCGCCGCCCATCTTGAAGCGCTCAAACGGTCCAATCGGCCGATTGGAATTGTACGTGCCCAGGAAACCAAAGTGCGCCCGCGTGTTCAGCACCAGCTTGCCCACAATGGGCGTGAACCACGAAGCGTCGAACATCCATTTGTGGAACTCAATCCACTGGTTGTTGGCCGACACGTGCTCCGGGTTGAGCAGTGAATACGGCGGCGTCAGGCTCAGGCTCAGGCTCAGCGACGAACCCCGGCGCGTATAGGTCGGGTTGTCGATGCTGTTGCGGGCCAGGGTTGTATTCAGCGTAATGTTATTGAACGTACCAGTCGAAGCGCCCGGAATCACCGGATAGTTTTGCGTCTGGTACTGGCTGTACGAGAGCGAGTTGCTCAGCGTGAAGTAGTCGTCGGGCACGCGCAACTGACGGCCAAGGCCCACCGTGGCACTATTCACCTTAATAAACTGGTCGGAGGCGGCATCAAGTGCGGCCCCAAGGCGCTGCACGCTGTGGTTCAGGCTGAACGAGAACGAGTTCGGCCGCCGGCCGCCCAGCCACGGCTCCGTGAACGAAAGTGAATATGCCTGGTATTGCACGCCGTTGGCCTGCACGTTCAGCGCCAGGCGCTGGCCATCGCCGGCGGGCACTGGCGTCCAGTTCCGCAACGTGCCGGCTTTGCGCAATGAGAAGTTGTTGAATACCAGACCCACCGTGCCGATGAAGCCAGCATAACCACCCCAGCCGCCCGAAAGGGTCACTTGGTCGGAAGGCTTCTCAACAACGGTGTAGTTGATGTCCACCGTGCCATCGGCCTGGTTCGGAACCGGATTGATGCCAATTTTTTCGGGGTCGAAATAGCCCAATGTAGCAATTTCCCGCTGCGAGCGAATCAGCAGCTCGCGGTTAAATTTATCGCCGGGCAGCGTGCGCAGCGTCCGGCGCAGCACATGGTCGCTGGTCTTCGTATTACCCGCAATGTTGATATCCTTAATGTGGGCCTGCACCCCCTCGCTCAGGCGCATCTCAATATCGATTGAGTCGCCCTCCACTTTGGTTTCGACCGGGTCGATGGTAAAGAACAGGTAGCCATCATTCAGGTACAACGACGAAATGTCCTGCCCCGTCGGATTGTAGTTCAGACGCTTGTCCAGGGTTTCCTTGCTGTACGGGCTACCCGACTTGATACCCAGCACGTTGGCCAGCGTCTTATCGTCGTAGAGATAGTTGCCGCTCCAAGTAATGTGCCGGAAATAATACTTCGGGCCTTCATCCAGCTTAATCCGCAGGGCCAGCCCCTTGTCATCCCGCACGAGGGTATCGCTCAAAATAATGGCATCGCGATAACCCTCGGCGTTATAAAATTCGATAATTTTCTTTTTATCCTCTTCGTATTCAGAGCGCTGGAATTTGCCGGCCGTCAAAAACTTATATGGCTTACGCTCCTTGGTTTTTTTCATTTTGCTCCGCAGCTTGGCATCTTTGAAAGCCGAATTGCCTTCAAAAGCAATGTCGTGGATGCGAATCTTGGAGCCCTTGTCCACATCGATGCGCAGCGCTACGCTGTTCGACAGCGACGAATCGGCCACCTGCACCACATTCACCTTGGCATCGAGGTAGCCTTTGTTCACAAAAAACTTGCGCACCTGCGTACGGGTGTTATTCAGCAGCGCGTCCGTTACTACCTTGCCCCGAATCAGGGTAATTTTTTTGGTAATATCTTCTTTCTGACCATTACGGACACCTGTAAACGTGAATTTCGACAGGCGGGGCCGCTCCTTCAGGTTGTAGTCGAGAAATATCTTATTGCCCTCGATACGGGCAATGGTCACGCTCACGTCGCCCAGAATTCCCTGTGCCCACAGCTTGCGAATGGACTTGCCAATTTCCTCGCCCGGCACATTAATGGCGTCGCCAACCCGCAAGCCGGTAAGGCCAATAAGGGTGTTTGGGTCGAGGTAGCGGGCTCCACTCACGGTGATGCCGCCTAGCTCATATTTCCGGGGCTCCTCACCTGCCTGCTGGGCCTGGGCCGGCCCAACGAGCCACGTTGCCACCACGGCCAGCACAAACGCCCACTTCACAACTAGATTACGCACAACAAACTTGCTAAAATTTTAAGACACTGCGACTTGCTCGCTGGTTTTGCCAAAACGCCGTTCGCGGCGCTGGTAGGCCTGAATAGCTTCCCGAAAATGTTGCCGCCGGAAATCCGGCCACAGCAAGTCAGTGATATACAACTCTGTATATGCCAATTGCCACAACATGAAATTGCTGATGCGCTGCTCACCACTGGTGCGAATGAGCAATTCCGGGTCGGGCATGCCAGCAGTTGCCAGGTAACCTGCGATAGAGGCCTCGGTCATGGCAGTTGGTTGCACTCGGCCCGCCGCTACTTCAACGGCTAAGCGCTGCGCAGCCTGCGTCAGGTCCCACCGGCCGCTGTAGCTCAGGGCCAGCACCAGCGTCATGCTCGTTCCGTTTTTAGTCAGCTCCTTGGCTTCAGCCAACTCGCGCTGGCAATTGGCAGGCAGCGTGCTGATGTCACCAATCGACTGGAGACGAATGCTATTTTTTAGCAGCGTAGGCGTTTCCTGTCGAATTGTGTGTACCAGCAACTGCATTAAGGCCATTACCTCAAGGGCAGGCCGGTTCCAGTTTTCGGTAGAGAAGGCATACAGCGTGAGGAACTGCACCCCTAGTTCGGCAGCCGCTTCCACTGTTTCGCGTACCGCCGTAATGGCACTTTGGTGCCCAAATACGCGCAGGCCGCCCCGCTGCTTCGCCCAGCGCCCGTTGCCATCCATGATGACGGCTACGTGCGCGGGAATATTTTTCGTATCGATTTCGGCCTTGCCGGTCATTTTTGCGGTTTCGCTAAAAGAGCCCGCAAGTTACGGAAATGGTTGCATACCGACGGCCCGCCGTGGGGCTAACCCCCAACAAACGAATGAAAATAGTGGGCAGCTGGCTGCCACCGTCCGGAAGCCGTTACTTTAGCAATTCTTTGTTTTGCTTGTACGAATCCGGGCAGTGGATTTTGTAAAAGGTATACGAGAGGCTGAGGCCGTTGTAATAGTACCAATCCTGGTCGTGCGGGTTCACCAAAAACTGTGATTGGTCCCCAAGATGGTCCAACTGGTCAGTCAAGGCCTTCCGGGCCCCAATCTCAAGCCCAAGGTTCCAGTGCGTCGACAGAGCCAGCTTGGCCCCAACCCCCATTGGTACGGCAAAACCAATCATTCCTCCGTTCCGCTCTAGCTCTACCAGCCCGGCATTGCTCACGGTGGTAGTATTGGCGTAGAAAACAGCCACTCCCGCGAACAAATAAGGCGAGAAATGTATCCGGTCGGTGCGCCGATGAAAATTCAGGAAGTTATATTCAACAACTGCCGAACCTTCGGCCAGCCATCCCTTCGTGTTGGCTTGGCGGTAGGCTTGCAACGGCGGAATGGCACCGGTTACACCGCTCACATTGCCATCGTCGGCCCGTAGCAGTCCGGCAGTTAAGCCCCCGCGCAAAGTAATGGGCACCGAAACGTCCTTGCGGTAAAAAGCCGTTAGTGCCGGCCGATTATTCTGGAACTGATACGTAGGTGATAGTTCACCGCGGTAATTAGTAGCTCCCAGCCCAACACCTATTTCGCTGGTGTTCTGGGCTTGAGCGGTGCCTATAAAAAGCACACTCCCCGCCTGCACGAAGCAAGCGAGGAGCGTCTTTTGAAAAGTCGAGTTCGTCATTTAGACTAATTGCTGACTGTGTAAGTAACCTAAACCAGCCAGGCTCCGCAACCTAGCGGAATTTGGGGTTTTTGATGCGGGGCGTCAGGATGTAGTTCAGCGTTACACCAGTAACGATGTACCAGTCCGTCTTGCTGCCTTTATCGCCACGCTGTGCAATACCGGGCTGGTCGAACCCAGCGAACTCGCCGGAACGCGAACGGGTGATACCGCCACCGTTATCGAACGTGCCATTGGCCGGATAGCCACCGCCGAAATAAATCTGCGCGGGGGTAGTGAGCGAGCCAGCGGGAGCGTATTTGCCACCAACGTCGTCGATGTAGTCGGTGAACGTTTTGCGCCAGCCAATTTCGAGGCTTGCGTCGAAATTCCGGTTGATGCGGTAACGGATACCACCACCGAACGGAATCGAAATCTGAGTTTTGCTGTAGGCAGTTGCCTGGCCTTCGGTACGCAGGTCGGCGAGGCTAACGTAGGTGCCCGGCGAGAGGCCGGCAACAGCTTTGTCGCCAACCAGCCCCTGCGGGTTGTGGTAGAAACCAGCAACACCAGCGAATACATACGGCACAAAGTCCGGACGCTTCAGGTAGTTGTTGCGGTTCTCAATCAGGTCGACGATAGCGACTGCCGATGCTTCGAAGATGTCGTTGCGGAACGTCATGTTCCGGTTGTAGCGAAAACGTGCGTCCGGGTCGTTCGGGTCAGCCGCCAAAGCGTCGCTGCCGGTGATGCGGCCATAAGAGAGACCGAAACGGCCCGACAGACGAGGATAGAAACGACGCGTGATGGAAACGCCGGCACCCAGACGGGTTGCACCAAAACGGAGACTGCTGAAGTTGGTAACCGGCGTTACGTCACCAAAATAGTTCATGGCGTTCAGGCTGAAGCCAACCGAGTTGTACTGCTTCCGCTTGCTGAATTGTTGCGCATCCGCCTCGGTGGAGGCCACCAGGGCCAAACCGAGCACAAATGCGGTGGAATAAGTGAAAATATTTTTCATAAGGCAACGAAAGTGATGATACAGAGCAGTTGGTGTATGGCTTGGGCAGTGAATGCGCAGTCTCAGACGGTCACAAAAGTAGGCTACGACGGGAACTAAAAAAATTTTGCACGATATTTTCAAGAAAAAACTTTGCAGACTACACTTGTGTGCCTGCCGGGTTACGCCGGTCGAGACCCCAGTTGAGTTTGCTGCGCAAGGTGCTCAGGAAGTTAACGTGATTTAATTTTACTAGACGGGCATTGAATTTTTCACGACGAACGGCAATCTGGACGGAAGCTTCGACAGGCAGGGAGCGTGAGTCGAGCGCCAGCATATAGCTGGTGCTACGGCCTTCGATTTCGAAGGATATTACGCTCTGGTCCGATACCACGAGTGGGCGCACATTCAGATTGTGGGGGCATACGGGAGCGATGATAAAATTGTTTGTCTGGGGCAGCATCACCGGCCCACCGCAGCTGAGCGAGTAGCCAGTGGAACCGGTTGGCGTGGCCACCACCAACCCGTCGGCCCAGTAGGAATTCAGGTATTCGCCATCGATGTAGGTGTGCACAACAATCATCGACGACGTGTCGCGCTTGAGGACGCTGAATTCGTTGAGGCCAAAATTGAGGCTACCGAATACATCGGGGTCGGTATCGACGCGGATAAGACTACGCTCCTCGATATTGAAATGGCCTTTGTATAAGGCATCAATGGCCTGCGTGATGCGGTCGGGCGTGATGGTAGCCAAGAAGCCCAGCCGCCCGGTATGAATGCCTAAAATGGGGATTTGCAGGCTGCCAACGTAGGTAACGGTATCGAGCAGGGTGCCATCGCCGCCGATGCTGAGCACGTACTGCACCCCACGCAACGAATCGCCCCGCCGAAAGCTGGTAGTGCCTTCGGGCAAGCGCAGACGATTGTCGAGGAAGGTGCGGAATGACTCGCCAATGAGTACCTCGGCGCGCCGGGCAATCAGGTCATCGAGCAGCGCCTGAATGGCGGGAGCAGCTTCGTCGTCGAATGGCTTGCCGAGGATGGCGATTTTCATGCAGAAAGTAAAAAGCAGGCATCGGCCCCCGCCGGGAAATTCGATAACAAAATCATAATCGGGCTACTACGCTACGGCGCCCTAAATCGGGAACTCGGCCCGAAAAAAGTAGCCGGTTTGGCCCAAACCGTTGAGAGTGTACTCGGCGGTAAAAACCCGGTCGTAGTAAGTGACGAGGTGCAGGCCGAGGCCTACAGAACGCAGAAATTGATTGGGAAGGCGGTTTTGGGGAATGGTGATGGCCGATATAACGTAACTGGCGTCGGCAAAGATATTGCCGTATAGCGCGATGGGAATGGTATTGACCTTGGGGTTGTCGATGGAGCCCAGCCGAATAGTCTTGGGCTGAAAGAGACGGTAGGAGATGCCCTGCTGCACGAGGCCGTAATGACGGCCGTCGATGACGTAGGCATCGTAGCCGCGCACGAGGTCGTCGTAGCCCAGGGCGCGGGTGTCGGGGTAGCCGAGGGCGCGGGCGAGGCGGGCCTGGCCCGTCAGGCCGAGGCTGTAGTAAAACTGGTGGCCCAAGGCGAGGTAGCGGGAGTACGCAGCGCGCAGGGTAGTGACGGACGGAGTGGTTTTGTCGAGAAAGACGCGGTGCGTGAGGCTGACTTGGGCATACTGCCCCGTAAGCGGGTAGGCAAAGGTGTTGCGCTGATTGCGGATGCTACTGATGGTAAAGTCCAGAAACTCGCGCTGGGTGCGGCCCAGAAAGTAGGCCGGGCTGTAATAATTGACGGAATCGCTGATTTGCTCGCGGTGGAATGACACATCGAAGGCCGTGCGGAACTGAACGGTGTGGCGGAATCGCAGGCCCGCCGTGGCGTAGAAGCGCTGAATGGGGAAATTATTATCGGCCCGGAACGGTACGAGCCGGTCGTCGATGGTACGATAATCGAGGGCATGGCTTTGGTAGTAGGATGCACCGACCCCGAAGCCCAGGCGCCGGTAGCGGCCCAGCCCAGGCACTTCGTAGAACAGCTCGTATTTGCGATTGAACCCCAACTGCAGGTTGGCAATAAGCTGCTCGTTGCGGCCGCGGAAGTTGACACGGGTGAGGTGCAGGCCATAGTCGACGCGGCGCCAACGGTCGGAGCGATTGAGCCAGGAGCGCAGGTTACGGTCGGCCAGCGACAGAATGGGAACCGGAAAAGTGTACCACCGCTCCTGCACGCCGAACACGACGAGCCAACTGCCGCCGGCGCAGCTTGCCTGCACCACCACAGCGTGAAAAAGCTGCAGGTTGAACAAGCGGCGGCGGTTGGCTTCGAGGCGGGCCGGCAGGTCGGCCAGGCTCAGGGTATCGCCTTCCTTAAAATCGAGCTCCGCGCGCAGAATCCGGGCTTTGGTAATGGCATTGCCGGCAAACAGAATGCGCCCCACGGCGGTGCGGGCCGAGCCCGGGCACGGCAGCACGCGCACCAGCGTATCGGCGGGGGCTACTACCGGGTGCAGGCGCCGGGGCAGCGTATCGGCCGGAGCCGATACGGGCAGCAGCACTTGCAACAAAAACAACAGCAATCCGAGCACCCGCTATCAGACGTTCAGGTAGCGTAGCAGGGCGTCGAACCGGTCCTGCTCGTCTTCGTTGGCCGCGGCGGTGCCGCTGAATTGGGCGGTGACGACGTAGCCAAATCGCTCGAGCGTGGCGGTGATGCGGGCCAGGTTATCGGTGTTCAGCTTGATTGTGAGCCGGATGCGATAGGGGTCGACTTCGTCCTGCGCCACAATGGCGCTGATAATCTTGGCGTTGTTTTCCTCAACGTAGCGGCTGATTTGCGTGAGGGAATAGTCGCGCTCTTCCATGCTGAGCACGATGATGCCCCCCTGCCCACCCGAGGGGTGCTGACCAAAGGCGGCCAGGGCATCGGCAATCGTAACAACACCGGCATACTCCTGCCGCTCATCAACCACGGGTACGAGCTGAATCTTGTTTTCGATGGCGAGCTCCATCACGCGGTAGAAATGCTGGTCGGGACGCACGTAGGCGTCAGCGAAGCCCAGGGCCAGCTCCGACAGCGGCCGCTCGGGGTCGTCGAAATCGGCCAGGTCGGCCTCGGTCACGAGGCCCCGGTAGCGGCGCTGGTCGAGCACTGGCAGCTGAGCCACGTGAAACTCATCGAGCCAGCGCGCTGCTTTGCCTGCCGAATCGGTGCCTTTCAGGGGCGGAATCATCTCGTTGAGTAAGTCTTCGGCGAGCAGGGCGGACATGGTTTCTAAAATTATGCGTGGTGAGCTATCGATGATGAATGCGCCGAAGCATCAGGTCATAAGTAAGGATAAAATCGCGGCAAGCACGAGGGCAGCACCGGGCCACAAGTAACCCCTGATTTTGCCGAACAACAATCGGACCGCCAAAAGGATAGACGGGCCTTAAGCAGCGACCGTCGGCCCGGTTTCTATATTACGCAAAAAGCGCTGCAATCGGGCGTTGAAGGCGGCGGGACGTTCCATCATGGGGGCGTGGCCGCAGTGGTCGAGGAAGCGAAGCTCGGCCCGGGGCAGCAGGCGGAAGAACTCGTGCGCGACCGGCGGCGGCGTAATAGTGTCGTTCAGCCCCCACACCAACAATACCGGCACGCTGATTTTGGCCAGCTCCTTGCTCAGGTTGTGGCGCTGCGCGGAGCGGGCAATGGCAATGATGCGCAGGCACTTGGCATTGGAATTAGTGACGGTGAATACTTCGTCGATAAGCTCCTTGGTGGCGATGGCGGGGTCGTAGAACGTGTAGCCCACCCGCTCCTGCACGTAGGCGTAGTTGCCGCGCTTGGGAAAGGAGCCGCCCATGCTGTCTTCGAACAGCCCGCTGCTGCCGGTGAGCACCAGGCTGCTGACGCGGTCCGGATTTTTGAGTGTGTAGACCAAGGCGATGTGGCCGCCCAACGAATTGCCCAGCACCGCGAACTGCCCGGGCAGCGCCAATGCCTGCACAAAGCCCTCAACATACGCCACCAGCCCGGGCACGCCGGCCTGCGTGAGCGGCATATCATATACGGGCAACAGCGGAATAATGACCCGGTGGGTGGCCGAAAAATCGTTTACTACCTCCTGCCAGTTGCTGAGGGCGCCGAACAAGCCGTGCAAGAGCAGCAAAATGGGCCCCTGGCCTTCGTCCACGTATTCGTACCCTTGCTGATGCTGGCGGCGCAATTCCATCTCGTTGTTTTTTGCAGGTGGTTGGTGGTGCAAAAGAAGCCTCTGCAGCGGCAAAAACAGCAATCAGCAGCCAGCCTATGCGGTTTAGGCAAGTATACAACAACGCAGCCAATTGCCCAGCATACCCAGCCCGTGCGGAGTGAGCAGGGCTTCGGGGTGAAACTGAACGCCGTAGAGCGGCAGGCTGCGGTGGCGCAGGGCCATCAGTTCGGACTGCGGGCCGGTGGTGTGCGCCAGAGCTAGCAGCGCAGCCGGCAGCGGCTCGGCCACCACGAGCGAATGGTAGCGCGTCACGGCCTGCTCGGCGGGCAAGCCGGCGAAGAGTGGGTCGTCGGCCACGGTGCAGCGCATGGCCGTGACCTTGCCGTGCATGGGCCGGGCAGCCCGTACCACTTCGGCCCCAAAAAACTCGCCCAGCGCCTGATGGCCCAGGCACACGCCCAGCATGGGGAGGGCGTGGTGATATGCCTGAATAAGCGCGGGCATAACGCCAGCCGCCGCCGGAGTGCCGGGGCCCGGCGACAGCACCACACCCGCATATTGCGGCACCCGCAGCTCGGCCAACGGAACGTCGTTGCGGCGCACGACTACGTCGGCCCCCAGCTGGCGCAGGTAATCGGCTAGGGTGAAAGTGAAGGAATCGAAGTTGTCGAGCAGCAGCAGGCGCACGGTTGGAAATTATTGGATAATAGGAACGTCATGCAGAGCGCAACGAAGCATCTGGCCCGCCACCACTAATCTCATTTACTATTGCGGACCAGATGCTTCGCTGGGCTCTGCATGACGTTCTTTTAACGCTCAACATTCAACCCTTCACAAAAGCCGTTTTCATGCGTCCCAGCAAATCCTGGGCGAAGGGCAGTACATAGCCGGTGATTTGCAGGGCCAGTGGCGTAGCCTGCTGCACCACGGGCAGCACCTGCGAGCCCGCCACCAGCCCCGGCGACAGCAGGTGCAGGCCCGCCAGCCGGGTGCCGTGCAGCAGCAGGCTTAGGCCGAGCAGCCATTTAAGGACGCCGGCCGCGCCGCCCAGCAAATTATCGAGCACGCCGAGCGGGGTGAGGTGCACGGCGGTTTTGAGCAGGCCGCCCAGCAGGTGCACGCCCCACATGATGGCCACTAGTACCAACGCAAACGAGAGCAGCGGCAGCAAGCCAAACGCGTCGCCTACGTACTGCCGCACCAGCGGCACGGCGGCCGAGAGCAAGCTCAGCCCGCCCACTACGCCCAGCACGAAGGCCAGCAGCGACACCACTTCGAGCAGCAGTCCACGCCGGTAGCCCTTCACGGCCCCAATGCCGAGCGGAAGGAGCAGCAGAATGTCGAGGGGCGTCATTTTTGAGATAGTAACTGAGTAAATGGGTAAATGAGTAAGGGAAGTAATTCAGCAGCTGCAGCCTTTCTTTCGCATGCTGCTTTTCCCACCTTACTCGTTTACTAACTTACTCATTTACAGATTCGTATTGTTCAGCAGGTGGCCCAGCACGTCGGAGATGCGCTTACCATCGGCCTGGCCGGAAAGCTCGCGGGCGGCCACGCCCATCACCTTGCCCAGGTCGGAAGGGCCGGTGGCGCCCACGCGCTGGATGATGTGCACGAGCTTCTCGACGAGGTCGGCCTCGGAGAGCTGGGCGGGCAGGAACTCCTCGATGATGGCGAGCTCGGCCAGCTCGTTCTCTTCGAGGTCGGAGCGGAACTGCTCTTTATAGATGGCGGCCGCATCGCGGCGCTGCTTGGCAGCCTTGTTGAGGAGCTTGAGC
Source organism: Hymenobacter agri (assembly GCF_054778495.1). Lineage (NCBI taxonomy): Bacteria > Pseudomonadati > Bacteroidota > Cytophagia > Cytophagales > Hymenobacteraceae > Hymenobacter > Hymenobacter agri. The sequence continues at coordinate 541 of NZ_BAAGZM010000009.1, read as the reverse complement.
TCGGCGTCGGGCGTGAGGCCGGCGGCAGTGGCGCCTTCGGCGGTTTCGGCCAGCATGATTTGCGACTTAATGCTGCGCAGGGCGGTGAGGCGCACTTTGTCTTTGGCGAGCATAGCCTGCTTGATGGCGGCGTCGATGGTGGTTTTGAGCATGGGAATAAAATTGGCGCGTTAGCGCATGGAAGAATGGGTGGAGCTGTTAATCGCCACCAAAAAGGCGCACGGTTGGTCGAGGTACAGCGCTAGTTGGCGCGCCGAGCGGCGGATGCCATACGGGCCAACTACGATGATTGGCGTGGCAAAGGTCAGCAATAGATTGGGAGCAGTGAGCAACGGACGCGCCAGGTTGAGGATGTGCGGGCCGGCCACAAAGTCGCCGCGTAGGGCTTCGGCAGCTTGCAGGCCGGCCCGCGCTACCACCAGCTGCCAGAAAAAGCCCACCCGCACCTGCAGCGTGTCGGTGGTAAGCACGGTGGGCTGCAGGCGCACGGCTTGGCCGTGGGCCACGCACAGCAGCAGCGCGTAGGCATCGGCCACGAGCA
>NZ_BAAGZM010000008.1:0-25392 GCF_054778495.1 Hymenobacter agri | reverse complement strand
ACCACGGCGTGGCCGGGCAGGTAGGGGGCCAGGTCGGCCACCACGCCGATGGGGCCCACGCCGGGGCCGCCGCCGCCGTGCGGAATGCAGAAGGTTTTGTGCAGGTTCAGGTGGCACACGTCGGCCCCGATGTTGGCGGGCGAGGTGAGGCCCACCTGGGCGTTCATGTTGGCGCCGTCCATGTACACGCGGCCGCCGTGCTCGTGAATGAGGTTGCAGATGTCGACGATGGTTTCCTCGTACACGCCGTGCGTGCTGGGGTAGGTCACCATCAGGCAGCTCAGGTTGGCGGCGTGCTTCTCGGCCTGGGCCTTAAGGTCGGCCACGTCGATGTTGCCGTCTTCGGTGCTTTTCACCACCACTACCTGCATGCCGGCCATCACGGCCGAGGCGGGGTTGGTGCCGTGGGCCGAGGCCGGAATCAGGGCCACGGTGCGGTGGTGGTCGCCGCGGGCATCGTGGTAGCCTTTGATGGCCAGCAGGCCGGCGTACTCGCCCTGCGCGCCCGAGTTGGGCTGCAGGCTCACGGCTGCGAAGCCGGTTACCTCGCAGAGCCAGGCTTGCAAGTCGCTGAAAATCTGCTCGTAGCCTTTGGCCTGCTCGATGGGAGCGAAGGGGTGCAGGCCGCCGATTTCGGGCCAGGTCACCGGAATCATCTCGGCGGTGGCGTTCAGCTTCATGGTGCACGAGCCCAGCGGAATCATGCTGTGCGCCAGGCTCAGGTCTTTGTTTTCGAGCTGCTTCATGTAGCGCAGAATCTCGTGCTCGGCGTGGTGCGTATTGAACACCGGGTGCGTGAGGTACTCGCTGCTGCGCACGAGGCTGGCGGGCACGCGCAGGGCGTCGGCCTCGGCGGCTTCGGTCAGGGGTTCGGCCTGCTTGCCCAGCACTTTGGCGAACACGGCCAGAATATCGGCCACGTCGCTCAGCTCGGTGTTCTGGTTCAGCGAGATGCCGACACGCACGTCCTCAAAGTAGCGGAAGTTGAGGCGGGCGGCTTCGGCTTCTTTGCGCAGAGCTTGGGCCAGCTCGGCGCTTTCCAGGCGCAGGCTCAGCGTGTCGAAGTAAAACTCGTTGGTTTGCTCCACGCCCAGCTTCTTCAGGCCGGCTTCGAGGGTCTGGGCCAGCAGGTGGGTGTTGGTGGCAAACTGCTTCAGGCGCTGCGGGCCGTGGTACACGGCGTACATGCCGGCCAGCACGCTCAGCAGCACCTGCGCGGTGCAGATGTTGCTGGTGGCCTTCTCGCGGCGAATGTGCTGCTCGCGGGTTTGCAGGGCCATGCGGTAGGCCTTGTTGCCGGCCGCATCCACGCTCTGGCCGATGAGGCGGCCGGGAATCACGCGCTTGAACTGGTCTTTGCAGGCGAAGAAGCCGGCGTGCGGGCCCCCGTAGCCCATCGGCACGCCGAAGCGCTGCGAGTTGCCCACGCACACATCGGCGCCCAGCTCGCCGGGCGAGGTGAGCAGTGTGAGGGCCAGTAGGTCGGCGGCCATCACCACGAACACGTTATTCTTCTGCGCGTCGGCGATGAAAGCCGAGTAGTCGAACACCTCGCCATCGGCGGCGGGGTACTGCACCATGGCACCGAAGAAGCCTTCGGCGCTCAGGTCGGCCTGGCGGTGGTCGCCAATCACCAGCTCGATGCCGACCGGCGTGGCGCGGGTGCGCAGCAGGTCGATGGTCTGGGGCAGCACCTGCTCCGACACGAAGTAGCGGTTGGCGCCCTTCTTCTTGGTCTGCGAGTGCAGCATGTGCATGGCCTCGGCGGCGGCGGTGCCCTCGTCGAGCAGGCTGGCGTTGGCAATTTCGAGGCCGGTGAGGTCAATTACCACGGTCTGGTAATTGATGAGGGCTTCGAGGCGGCCCTGGGCAATTTCGGCCTGATAGGGGGTGTAGGCGGTGTACCAGCCCGGGTTTTCCAGAATGTTGCGCTGGATAACGGGGGGCAGAGTCGTGTCGTGGTAGCCTAGGCCGATGTAGGATTTAAATACCTGGTTCTGGCCGGCAATCTGCTTGAATTTCGCCAAAAAAGCCCGTTCGCTAAGGGCGGCGGGCAGGTCGAGGGGTTTTTTGAGGCGAATGGCGGGCGGCACCGTTTCATTGATGAGCTGCTCGATGCTTTCGACCCCAATGGTGCGGAGCATGGCAGCCTGGGCGTCGGCGCCGGGCGCATTGTGGCGGGCCTCAAAAACGTCGACTGGCGAGAATTTCAACGACATAAAAACGGAAATGGGTTGGTTGAGAGCCAATTAGGCAAGTGGGGTGGCGGAATCAGATTCCTTAACAAAGGTAAGCCCGAAACCTCCCGCCGAACCGCGGGCAAAGGTGTAATTTTGGCCGGTTATCTGGTTTGATAGCATGTCTTGGTGCCGTCGAACCCGTTTGTCATCCTGAGCGCAGCGAAGGACCTTATCACGTTTGCTCGATTTCGATTGTGCTAACTGTTCAGTCGTGATAAGGTCCTTCGCTGCGCTCAGGATGACAAACGATTTTCTTCCCCCCCAATTCCCACCACTCCCCGCATGTCCCTCACCATTGGCCTCATCCGCGAAGGCAAAACCCCACCCGATAAGCGCGTACCCCTCACTCCCAAAAAGTGCGTGGAGGCACAGGCAGCCTTCCCCGGCCTGCAAATTGTGGTGCAAAGCAGCCCCATCCGCAGCTACGCCGACCAGGAATACCGTGACCTAGGCCTGGAAGTGCGCGACGACCTGAGCACCTGCGACGTGCTGATGGGCGTGAAGGAAGTGCCCGTCGACCAGCTCATCCCCAACAAAACCTACCTTTTCTTTTCGCACACCGTGAAGAAGCAGCCCGCCAACCGCAAGCTGCTGCAAGCCGTGCTGCAAAAAAATATTACGCTTATTGATTACGAGCTGCTGACCAATGACCACGGCGAGCGTATCGTGGCGTTTGGGCGCTACGCCGGCATTGTGGGGGCCTACAACGGCCTGCTCACCTACGGCCGCAAGCACCGCCTCTACGACCTGAAGCCCGCCTACCAGTGCGTGGATATGGACGACATGCAGGAGGAATTCTTTAAGGTGAAGAAGCTGCCGCCCATCAAAATGGCCGTGACGGGCTCGGGCCGCGTAGCCCAAGGCGCGCTGGAAGTGCTCGACCGCATGGGCATTCGCCGGGTGAGCGTGTACGACTACCTCTACCTCGATTTCAACGAGCCCGTGTACGCGCAGCTGCGGAGCTCCGACTACAACCGCCGCCGCGACGGCCGCGTATGGGACACGCCCGATTTTCATCGCCATCCTGAGGAGTATGAGTCCACGTTCGGCAAATTTCTGCCCGTGACGGACCTGCTCATTGCCTGCGCCTACTGGCACCCGGCCGCGCCGCTGCTCTTCACCGAGACCGATACCCGGCGGCCCGATTTCCGCATCAACACCATTGCCGATGTGACCTGCGACGTGAACGGCTCCGTGCCGACCACCAAGCGCAGCAGTACCATCGCCGAGCCCGCCTTCGATTACAACCCCGCCACCGGCGAGCTGGAGCCGGCCTACTCGCGGCCCGAAAACATCACCGAGATGGCCGTCGATAACCTGCCCTGCGAGCTGCCTCGCAACGCCAGCCGCGACTTCGGCCGCCAGCTCATCGACAAAGTGCTGCCCCACCTGCTGGGCGACGACGCGGAGGGCGTGATTGCCCGCGCCACCATTGCCCGCGGCGGCCAGCTCACCGAGCGGTACCAGTACCTGGCCGACTACGTGGCCGAAGCGGCGGCCATATAGCACGTTTCGGTATTCAATAAATAAAAAAGCCCTTCCCGTAATTGGGAAGGGCTTTTTTGCTGAAGCCAGCGTTGTTTAGAACGTGCGCTGGAACCAGTTTTTGATGTCGTCGATGGCGTGGCCCGTTTTTTCTTGCAGGCGGCCGTACCACTCATCTTCTTTGCCGTCTTCGTAGGTCAGGTCGTCATCGGTAAGGTTGCCCCACTTCTGCTTGGCTTCGCCTTTAATCTGATTCCAGTCGCCGCGGGCTTTCAGCTCGGTGCTGTTGCCGGTGGCGGTGTTGCTGGCATCGTTGCCAAGGTTGCTGAACCAGTTTTTGATGTTGTCAACGGTTTCGCCCGTTTTCTCCTGCAGGCGGCCCAGCCACTCATCCTGCTGGCCTTGCTGGTAAGTCAGGTCGTCATCGGTGAGGCCGGCCCATTTCTGCTTGGCGGCGCCTTTCAGTTGGTTCCAGTTGCCCTGAGCCTGCAGCTCGGTCGTGTCGCTGATGTTATTGTTGTTAAGGTCCATGAGTGAAAAGCGTTAGAAGGGTTAGGAATGAGTTTGGGTGGGAGGGTAATGTGGAGCTTGTACGCACAGGGTTTCGGCTGCGTTGAAGCCCTTGGCCGAATGCCGGAATTTTATACTTCGGCAGTATTACTCGCGTGCCGGGCTATATGCAACAAGCCCCGCTGCGGTGGCAGCGGGGCTTGTTGCGTACGGGCAAACGAAGAGGCCCTTACTTCTGGGTAGCGGGCGTTTCTTCCACTACTTTGTCGGCGGGCACGTTGCGCACCACGGCCGTGTCGCCGGGTTCGCGGGCCATATCGGCCTTGGCGCTGTCCACCATGCCTTCCATTTTGTCGCCGGCGTTCGAGGCGGCATTTTCGGTGGCGGTAGCGGCGTCATCGGCTTTTTTCTCTGAGCACGAGGTGGTGGCGAAGGCGGCAAAGGCTGCTACGGCGAGCAGGGTTTTGAAAGAGAATTTCATGATGTTTGAGGAAGGAATGAGTGATAAAACGTTGCCCTTAATCGCAAGATTTGCAAAAGGTAACCCGTTTGTATTTATGGCTCAGCTTATTATGTTGTGAAACGCTTGCCTTGGCTGCTGGTGGGCAATGCTTCTGAACCGGGCGGCGGGTAGCGGCTGTGCCGTAATTTGGACGCATGGACGACCTGCGCACTACCCTGCTCACTCTCAACCCCGACGAGCGCCGCGACTTCGGCGTTTTCATTCAGCGGCAGCGCCGCAAAACCAACGGCCGCCTCGATTCGCGCCTCTACGAGCTGCTGATTCAGGCCAAGGAGCTTAAGCCCGAGAAGCTCGTGGCCAAGCTCTACCCCGACGAGCCCAACCCCGTGGCCTACTACGCGCTGCGCAAGCGCCTCATGCGCCACCTCACCGACTACCTGCTGTTGCGCCAGCGCCAGCTCGATACCACGGCCGCCGCCACCGTGCGCGGCCAGCTCACCCTGGCCCAGTATCTGTTCGAGGCCGGCATTCCGCGCCTGGCTTGGAACACGCTGCGCAAGGCCGAAAAACTAGGCCGCGAAAGCGAGCAGTACGAGCCGCTGAATGCCGTGTACAACCTCCAGATTCAGTACGCCAGCTCGCCGTACGCCGAGCCGCTCGACGATATTCTGCCCCGCTACCGCGCCAATAAAAAAGCGGCCGACGAAGAAGAGCGCGCCAACATAGCCGACAGCGTGCTGCGCCAGCGCCTGCGCGAGTCGCGCACCAAGGGCCGCGCCCTGGTGCCGGCCGATGATATTCTGCGCCAGGTGTTGGCCGAGTACGACCTGCAGGAAGCCTTCGCCCGCTCGCCCTCGCTGCTGAGCCGGCTCATGTCCATCACCCGCAACGCCATGTTGGTGCGACGCGACTTCACGGCCTTTGCCACGTTCATCGAGCGCTGCTACAAGCTGATGGAACGGCGCCACGGCTTTGCGCCGGCCCAGCGCGGGCACCAGCTCAAGCTGCTGTACATGCTGGCCCACGCGCTGTACCGCTCGCGGCGCTTCGCCGAGGCTGTGGTTTACCTGGCGCAGGCGCAGGAACTGCTGGCCAGCGGGCCGGGCCGGCAGTTTGGCGAGTACGCGCCACGCTTCACGCTGCTGCTGGCGGCTAACTACTCGTTTCTGCACCGCAATGCCGAAAGCATTGTGCTGCTCGATGGCCTGCTGCAAAGCCCCCGCCCCCTGGCCCAGGCCGACGAGCTGGCCGTGCGGCTGCAGCTCACGTTTCACTACTTCGCCGAGGGCAAGTTTGCCAAAGCCAACCAAACCCTGCTCAGCCTGGGCCGCACCGACCACTGGATTGAGCAGCACCTGGGCCTGGAGTGGCTGCTGAACCGCAACATCGGCGAAATGCTCATTCAGGTAGAGCTCGGCAACACTGAGGTGGCCCTGAGCCGCCTGCGTGCCCTCGACCGCGCCGTGCGCGAGCAGTTTCCGGCCGTGCCCGAAACGGCCGAAACGCCCGCCGTACCGGCTGGCGGCGTGTACCAGCCGGTGCTATCCTACCTGGCCTTGGTGCGCGAGATTGTGGAAAACCCGCACGTGGTGCAGGAGCGCACGTTCGGCAACCGGGTAATGCACCTGCCCCCATTCATCTCCGAAGAGCGCGAAGACCTGCAGGTCATCAGCTTCTACGCCTGGCTGAAGGCGCGCATCCTGCAGCGGCCCTACTACGAGGTGCTGCTGGAGCTGGCCCACGGCTGATGCCGCCACAAAAAAGGCCCCGAACAGTGTGTTCGGGGCCTTTTGCTTGAAAGAGAAACAGCGCCGAATCGGCGGGCTGCTTACTTCTTCATGGCTTCTTTCATGTTCTCTTTGGTTTGCTGAGCCGATTTGGCAGCAGCGTCGCCCATGGCGTCCATCTTGGCACCGGCGGCGTCCATCTTAGCGTCCATTTTGGCACCGGCTTCCTCCATTTTGGCGTCCATTTTGGCGCCGGCTTCCTCCATTTTGCCTTGCATTTTCTCGCCGGCAGCGTCCATCTTGGCGCCAGCTTCCTCGGCCGACATCGTGGTGGTCGAGTCGGTGGTTACCGTGGCCGTGGTGCCTTCGGGCGTGGTAGTGGTGGTTTCGGTGGTTTTGGTTTCGCAGGCGGTGGCGGCGAATGCAACAGCGGCGGCTACGAACAGGGTTTTAACGGAGAATTTCATGGTTTTGAAAAAGTGTGGAGGTGAGATTGTGCCGTTAATCGGCTCCTGCGCCAAAAGGTAACCCATCGCCCGGCGGCCGCGGGCCGCCGCTGCGCTAACTTTTTCGCCGCGGGCCTAGTATAGCCCTCACGCATTACCATTCCCCTGCTTTCATATGGATTCCACCGCCACCACTCCGCAATCGCCCGCCACGCCCGCCGTGCCCATGTCGGTGAGTGACCAGCAAAATACCGCGCTGCTCGACGATACGCTCACCTTCCTCAGCAGCAGCAAAGCCATCAACTCGGGGCCCGAAGGCCGCGCCGAGCTCGACCGCTGGCTGGCCGTGCTCGATGCCTCGGAGCGCACCGGGCTGGCCAAAATCAAGCAGGAGCTGGGCCAGCTCAACGACCTGCTGGCCGACGCCAAAACGCCCGCCCACGACATTGCCGAAATCCTGGCCAGCCTCGGCGCCGAAACCGCCAAAGTAGCCGAAGAGGCCGGCGGCGACTACGCCGCGCCGCTCACCAACCTCAGCAAGCAGCTCATCAAGGCCGGCAACGCCCTGTCGAAGTAAGCCGCTACGCGCCATAACCATTGTAGCGCGAACTTTGTAGTTCGCGTCCCCGCGCCGTCCGGACAATTCCGGCGGGCCGTGTGGCGACGCGAAGTACGAAGTTCGCGCTACTTTTTATGTCCCAGCTTACTCCCGCCGACCTGCTGCCCTATGACCCCTTCGATGGCATGCGCTTCGGCCCCGAAACCTGCTTTCTCAGCGGCCAGCCCGTCGGCCCCGACGATACCGTGCCCGTGTTTGCCGAGTGGCTGCAGGCCCGCTACAAGTTGGCCGAGCGCCCCATTCAGCTCCTCGACCAGCGCACCGTGCTGATGAAGGACTTGCGCCTGCCCGCCAGCCCCGCCGCTCGCCAGCGCATTGCCGAGCTGGAGAGTAGGGTAGAGGCGGCCAGTCTCGAAGGCCCCGCCGCTCTGCGCGCCCTCGGCGACGACACGCTGTTTCTCTGGCTGGGCAAAATGTTCTACGGCATCTTCATCACCGAGCTGCTGAACGAGTTCGAGCCCCTGATAAAGCCCAAGTACCCGCTGGCCGAAAATGCCGCGCTGGTGCGCCGCTTCCAGGCTTTTTTCCAGTTGCTACAGGGCCTGCGCGTGCCTACCGAGTACGCCGACTTCGTGCCCGGTTCCGTGTTCGTGCTCGAAGCCGACCCCACCGAAGACGTAACCCCTTTCGAGTATGATGACGACCTGAACACGCTCGTCTTCAGCATTAAACTCGATAATGCCGTGCTGGTGGCCTGTCTGGTCGATGTGGGCCTGATTGGCCAGGCTATGGGCAAGGTGTACGCCGATGCCCAGCGCCCGCTGCATCCCGTTCAGATTGCCGAGTTCAAGGCCCGCGTGTACTACGCCGCGCACCTGCTGCACGTCGTGCCCGATATCTACCCCCGCCACCCGCGCCCCGGCGATACCCAAATCGTGTTCGACGCCCTCATCGACGACGTGACCGGCGCCATCTTCAACCCCTGGGAAAACAGTGCCTACACCCAAACCCTGGCCGAAATGTGGCTGCGCTGGAACATCACCCTCGCCGACGTGGTAGCCAAACCCGCCGAACCCATGACGCTGCTCTACGACGCCGACGGCACCCCGCGCGAGCTGAAGCACTGGCCGGTAGTCGACTAATTAGAAAAAAAGACTGTTGGGCCGTACGCCGCCGGCGCTGCTCGACCGCGCCGCCGTGGCCCCTCTCCTGAGGAGAGGGGCCGGGGGTGAGGTTCCGGCGTCAGGCAGTGCGTTGTATGAAGTTGAAATATGTTCCGGTTAAACTCACCCCTCCGCACCGTCCTGCTTGCGCTGCTGCTCCTGCCGCTGAATAGCTGCATCCGGCTGCTGCTCAAGCCGGGCCGCGATTTCGAGAAATACACGCCGCCACCCGCGCCCGACTACGCCCAGGCAGCCAGCTGGTCCGCCCTGCCTACCAAAAAAGATTCGGCCGATGCCGTGCCGCGCCACTCCACCTTGCGCAACGAGCAGGCCACGGCCCCCGTCGATGTGTTCTTCATCCACCCCACCACCTACTACTCGCCCCGCAACTGGAACGGCGACGTGCGCAAAAAGTGGCTGAACAAGTACACCGACCGCACCACCATTAAGCAGCAGGCCAGCGTGTTCAACGCCACCGGCCGCATCTTCGCGCCGCGCTACCGCCAGGCCACCCTGTTCTCTTTCCTCGATAAGGAACCCAACGGCCAGCAAGCGCTGGAGCTGGCGTATTCCGACGTGCGCGCCGCCTTCCAGTACTACCTCGCGCACTACAACCAGGGCCGCCCGTTCATCATCGCCGGCCATAGCCAGGGCACCGACCACGCCACGCGCCTGCTCCACGAATTCTTCGACAAGGCCACTCCGCTGCGCCGCCAGCTCGTGGCCGCCTACCTCATCGGCTTCCAGGTTAAGCCCAACGAATTCCTCACCCTCAAGCCCTGCGCCGATTCGCTGGCCACCGACTGCTTCGTGGCCTACAACACCTCCGATGCCGGCCACGAGTCGCCCATGTTCCAGCCCAGCATCGCCGTCAACCCACTCACCTGGACGCTCGACTCCACCCTGGCCCCGGCTAGCCTCAACCGTGGCGCGGTCAGCATCCGCTTCAAGCACGTCCACCCCAATTTCACCGATGCCCAAGTGCACCACGGCCAGCTCTGGGTGCACGCGCCGCGCTTCAAGGGCTTCCCGCACTTCCCGCCCTCCGGCAAGAAGCAGCTGCGCTACTCCCGCCACATTGCCGATTACGCGCTGTTTTACATGAATATCCGCGAGAACTCGAAGGCACGGGTGCGGGCGTGGCTAAAGAAATAGAACGCGCTTATTTTCTAAGTTGCTTAATGATTCCTTCGAGAAACGTCGCCCACTTATCAGCGGGGTACTGCTCCCGAAAAATTTGATAATCACGCCAGAACCATTCTTCATTGAAGTTCTCAAAGTTCTTGCTCGAATCAAGTGCTAGGTTATGAAGCCAGTCTGTTAAGCTATTAACAAAATCCAGCACGTTCTTTTGCCCGGACTCCTGCCAGCCAAACTCGGATGAGTGTGCCCGTAAATCTATCATCGCAGTGTAAAGAAGCTTTCGGTACAAGCTCTTGCGCTCTTCAGTCATAGCCACAAATAAAAGCCCCGCCGGCACACTGCCAGCGGGGCTTTTATTTCGGTTCAGTTAAAGCCGTTTCAAAAGCGCTTTTGAAATGCATTACGCTCAAATGCGGCATAGCTTGACTGAAACGTTCAATATTTCGCCAGAACGCAGCTTCATCAAAGTCAGCAAAATCGTTGGTAGCGGACAGAGCAAAATTGTGGAACAAATAGGCCACCGCGCCAGAATAGTTAACATGATTTCGGCACTGTTGGTCAGTCAGCTGAGCAGAACTATTGGACGTGGGAGTTGTGCGAATATCAAGTAAAACTGATACAGCAAATAGCGGTACGCCCGTTTTCTATGAGGTTCCATTAAACAAATAAAAGCCCCGCCGGCATAGTGCCGGCGGGGCTTTTAAGTTACCTAAAAACGGCAATTAAGCGCCGATAGCCACGCGCTTGAAGTCCGTCACGGTCATGCCTTTCGACTTGCTGTCGAGCAGCTGGGCGATGGTCATCGAGCCGTCTTTCACGAACTCCTGGTTCAGCAGGGTCTGCTCTTTGTAGAACTTGTTCAGCTTACCTTGAGCGATTTTCTCCAGCATGGCCTCGGGCTTGCCTTCGGCACGCGCCTGCTCTTTGCCGATTTCGATTTCGCGCTCCACCACAGCCGAGTCCACACCGTCTTTGTCAACGGCAACGGGCTTCATGGCTACGATTTGCATGGCTACGTCGCGGCCCACGGCAGCAGCGTCGGCCGAGCCCACGTTCTTCAGGGCAACGAGTACGCCTTTCTTGCTGTCGGAGTGGATGTACGAAGCCACTTTCTCGCCGGTCAGGGTCACGTAGGTCAGGTCCAGCTTCTCGCCGATTTTGCCGGTCAGGTCAGTGATGTGCTCCTGAATGGTCAGGCCATCATCCTCTTTCACGGCCAGCAACTCCTCCTTAGTGGCAGCGTTGGTGCGCACAGCGGCATCCAGAATGCGCTGCACCAGCTCGCGGAAGTTAGCCACTTTAGCTACCGACTCCGTTTCGCAGGCCAGGGCCACCAGCTTGCCGTTGGTGCCATCCTCGCTCACAGCCACGGTCACGAAACCTTCCGAAGTTTCGTTCTCAGCGCGCTTGTCAGCGATTTTCTGACCAGCCTTGCGCAGAATGTCACGAGCGGCTTCGAAGTCGCCATCGGCTTCGGTCAGGGCTTTTTTGCAATCCATCATGCCGGCACCGGTCATGGTGCGGAGCTTGTTTACGTCTGCGGCGGTAATAGCGGCCATTGGAAGTAGGGGAGGGGTTGTAGAGACGCATATTTGCGTCTCCCGTTTGAACAATTGATTTTACAACGGGCGGCCGATTCCGTTCTGACGGAAGACGCAAGTATGCGTCTCTACATCGGCCTGAAAGCAAAAGAAAAGGGAACCTCCGGAGCCTAGACCACTCGAAGGTTCCCTTCTTTCAAAGAGCTAAGAAGAGACTATTCTTCGTCAGCAGCCGTTTTCTCGGCAATGGCGGCCTCGTCGGCTTCCTTGCGGTCGGCATCTTCTTTGTCAACCTTGCGCTCCGACAGGCCTTCTTCGATAGCCTTGCCAATCACGCTCACGATGAGCTGAATCGACTTCGAGGCGTCGTCGTTGGCGGGAATCGGGAACTGCACCAGCTCGGGGTTCGAGTTCGTATCGCAGATAGCGAAAACCGGGATGCCCAGTTTCTGTGCCTCTTTCACGGCGATGTGCTCGCGCTTCACGTCCACTACGAACAGGGCAGCGGGCAGACGGCCGAGGTCGGAGATACCACCCAGCACACGGCCGAGCTTCTCACGCTCACGCGACATCATCAGCTTCTCGCGCTTAGCCAGTGCGGCGTAGGCGGTGTTTTCTTTCACCATCTTGTCGATGGTGGCCATCTTCTTCAGGCTTTTGCGAACCGTGGCGAAGTTGGTGAGCATGCCGCCCAACCACCGGTCGGTCACGAAGGGCATTTTCAAACGCTCGGCTTCCGTCGTAACGATTTCCTGCGCCTGCTTTTTCGTGGCTACGAACATGATTTTGCGGCCGCTCTTCGCGATGTTGCGAATAGCCTGGGCTGCGTAGTCAAGCGAAACCAGCGTCTTGTTGAGGTCAATGATGTGGATGCCGTTCTTCTCCATGAAGATGTACGGCGCCATTTTGGGGTCCCACTTGCGGGTGAGGTGACCAAAGTGGGCACCTGCGTCGAGCAGGTCCTTATAGGTAGTCTGGGCCATGATGTATTTCCTCCTGGATTAGCGTTTCGAGAACTGGAACGAACGACGAGCCTTGCGCTTGCCGAATTTCTTGCGTTCCACCATGCGCGGGTCGCGGGTCATGAAGCCTTCCTTCTTGAGAGCAGGACGAACTTCTTCGTTATCGCTCACCAGCGCCTTGGTGATGGCCAGACGGATAGCCTCGGCCTGAGCCGAAATGCCGCCGCCGCGCACATTCACCTTGATGTCGTACTGGCCGACTTGCTCGATGATTGCCAGGGGTTGGTTCACTACGTTCTCCAGCAACTCGTTGCTGAAGTACGATTTCATGTCCCGGTCGTTGATAGTGATATTCCCTTGCCCGGCCTGCATGTAGATGCGGGCCACCGAGGTTTTTCTTCTACCAGAGGTGTTGGTAATTGCCATTAGTGGAAAAATTAAAGAGCGTAAACCGTTGTGGCTTACAGGTTTTTCAATTCGTAGTTCACGGGCTGCTGAGCCTCGTGGGGGTGCTCGGTGCCGGCGTACACGTACAGGTTGCGGTACTGAGCGGCGCCGAGGCGGTTGTCTTGCAGCATGCCTTTCACAGCGTGCTCAATCACACGACGCGAGTCGCGGGCCATCTGCTCGCGCACCGTGCGACGCTTCTGGCCGCCGGGGTAGCCCGAGTGCGTGATGTAGACCTTCTCGGTCATTTTCTTGCCCGTCACGCGCAGCTTGTCAGCGTTCACAACAATCACGTTGTCGCCGCAGTCGGAGTTGGGGGTGAACGAAGGCTTGTGCTTGCCACGCAGAATGTTGGCAATTTGGCTGGCAACGCGGCCCAGCGGGGCCACGCTGGCGTCTACGATAACCCAGCTCTTCTGGGCGTTGGCCTTATTGACGTGGGTCGTCTTGAAGCTCAGGTGGTCCATGAGTCGAAAAAAAGGTATGCTAAACTATTGAATAAGAGTACGGAGCCGGATAGGCTTCGGGAAAAACGGACACAAAGGTACTGATTTGTCGCGATATAGGCAAACGTGGCGCAGTAGTTTTTCTGAGAACCACCCGCTTGCCCCCGGCCATTGCCGCTAGCGGTTCTGGCCCAGCACCTCCACCAGCACCCGAAAATCCTTCGGATACGGGGCTTCTACGCTGATTTCTTCGCCATTCAGGCCGGTGAACTGCAAGCGCAGGGCGTGCAGCGCAAACCGCTTAATGAAGGGCTGCTCTTCCTGGCCTTCCTTCATGTTGAACTTCTTTTTGAGCGACGACAGGTAGAAGTCCTCGCCGCCGTAGTCCTTGTCGCCCACGATGGGCGCCTGCAGGTACATCAGGTGCAGGCGAATCTGGTGCATGCGGCCGGTCACGGGCTCGCAGAGCATGAGGGCGTGGCGGGCGTAGGTTTCGAGGGTGGTGAAGTGGGTTTCGGCGGCCTTGCCTTTATAGGCCAGGCGGGCCTTGCCGCGGCTGGTGGTTTCGATGTTGCGCTCCACCACTTCATTCTGCAGCTGCGGCGTGCCCCACACCACGGCATGGTACTGCTTCTTCACCTCGCGGTTTTCGAACTGCATGGCCAGGTGGCGGTAGGCGGCGGGGTTTTTGGCGAAGGCCAGCGCGCCGCTGGTTTCGCGGTCGAGCCGGTGGGCGGCCTGAATGTCGTCGTAGTGCTGGCGGGCCAAGCGGAGCATGTTGGGCGCGCCGCCCACCCGCTCGTCGAGCGTGGCCAGAAACGGCGGCTTATTGACGACCAGATAGTCGTCGTTTTCAAAAAGAACGAGGTCGGAGAACTGCGGGAGCTTCATAAGAGGCCGCAAAGGTACGGCCATTGGCACGGTGGTGCCGTTGGGCAGTGCGCGGCATGGCTCTTAGCTGCTTACCGGGCCTTCCTTCGGCTTGTTCAGCTTGAACTCGAGCGTGGTGCCCTCGCCCAGGGTGCTCTTTACTTTAATGGTCGACTTGTGTGCCTCCACGATATGCTTGCTGATGGCCAACCCCAGCCCCGAACCGCCCGACTCGCGCGAGCGGCTTTTGTCGATGCGATAAAACCGCTCGAAGATGCGCCCCTGGTGCTCGGGCGCAATTCCGCCGCCGTCGTCGCGCACGGCAATGCGTACGCCCCGGCCGCTCTCAATAAGCGACACCACCACGCGGCCATTATCGCGTCCATACTTAATGGCATTGTCAATCAAATTGATGAGAACCTGGCGGATGCGGTTGCGGTCGGCGATGACGAGCAAGCCGACGGCGGGCAAGCCGGGCGGAAACAGCTCGAGGCGGGTGCCGCGCCGTTCGGCCTGCTGTTCCAGCAGCTCAAAAATTTCGCGCACCAGCACAATCAAATCGAAGCGCTGGCGGCGCATGCGCACCACGCCTTTTTCGAGCTGGGCAATGGTTACCAGGTCCTGCACCAGGGCGTCGAGAGTATCGAGGCTGGCGGCGGCTTTGCGCAGAAACTTGCGCCGGGTGGCCAGGTCAATCTCGTCTTCTTCGTCGTCGAGCACGGTATGCACAAACCCCTGGGCGGCAAACAGCGGCGTTTTCAGCTCGTGCGACACATCGGCCAGAAACTCGCGGCGCAGGGCCTGCAGGCGCACCAGCTCATCGAGTTCCTGCTGCCGGCGCTCGGCCATCTGCAAAATTTCGTTGCGCACGCGTTTCACCGGTTCAGGCCGAAACAGAAACTTGTTGCTCAGTTTTTTGAATTCCTTGCGCTTGATGTTTTCGAGGCCTGCGTACACGCCGTTGATTTCGCGAAACAGCAAGGCTTCGAACGACAGGTAGACCAGCAGAAAGCACGCCGCTACGGTAATGCCCGCGCCCAGAAACGCCTCCCGAAACGGCAGGCCAGGAGCCACCCGCGCATACGTAGTGAGCACGGCCGCCACCAGCAACGCGATGAAAATGGCAATGGTGCGGGAAGAGAAACTCATCGGGAATGAAACTAAAATCGGGACGTTGTGCGGAAGATATTGGTGGCGACGGAATTATTCGGCGGCAGTGGGGCAGAAAACCGTAGGTATGTAACCTCGCGTGGGGCGCTGAATGGGGATGAGTTTAATGAAATATAAACGCTTGATTTACGGAATGAAAAAAACTGCGTCGTCATCGCTGAGGGGCTTACGAAAGATGCTCTGCCTGCTGGGCGTGCTGAGCTGTACTGGTATGGTGGCCAGGGCCCAGCGCAACGTGATAAAAATTAATCCGCTGAGCCTAGTAATAGCCACTGGCAATGTCGCCTTTGAGCACGCGGTAGGCAACAAGACCAGCCTGCAGCTGGGGGCTTACTACGGCAGCCTGACGTATGAGAACGTGCGATATACCGGCCTGGGCCTGACGCCTGAGCTGCGCCTCTATCCGTTGCGCGAGTCGTTGCGCGGCATCTTCGTGGGGCCATATGTGCGGTACTCCAGCCTGGTGGTGCGCGGCCAGGACTACACCACGCGCGCGGGAGGACAGCTGATTACAACCCACGACGAATCGGTGCTCAACGCGCTGGGGGGGGGCGTGAGCGGCGGCTACCAACGGATTTTTGGCGAGCGTTTCGCGCTGGAGCTGTTCATCCGCCTCGGCTACAATGCCGGCACAGCCAAAATAAAATCCGGCAGCGCGCTTGCAACGGGCGCTTTCACCGGATTCACTATTCTGCCGGGCCTCAACGTGGGCTACGCCTTCTAGGGCCGCCTGCCAGGCCGGCGGCCCTAGAAGGCACTAGTCGGCGTTGAATTTGTAGCCCACACCCTTGATGGTCTGGATGTGGTGGTCGCCCACTTTCTCGCGCACTTTGCGCACGTGCACGTCCACGGTGCGGGCCAGCACAAATACATCGTTGCCCCAGATGTTCTGGAGCAATTCTTCGCGGTTGAACACCTTATGGGGCGAAGCCGCCAGAAACGCCAGCAGCTCGAACTCCTTTTTGGGCAGGCTGATTTTTTTGCCGTCCTGGTACACCGCGAACGCCGTGCGGTCGATGCGCAGGCCGTTGATATCGATGGCGTCGACCGCGGTGTGGGGGTCTTGGTCGCGGCGCTTCACGGCGGCCAGGCGGCCGAGCAGGGCGCGCGGCTTGATGGGCTTGGCAATGAAGTCGTCGGCACCGGCCTCGAAAGCCGCTACTTCGGAAAATTCTTCGGCCCGGGCAGTGAGAAACAGGATATACGTATCCTTAAACCGCGGATTTTCGCGTAGCAGCCGGCAGGTGGCAATGCCGTCGAGGTGGGGCATCATCACGTCGAGCAGAATGATGTCGGGCTTGAACTCAGCGGCAATTTCCAGAGCCTTGCGGCCGTCGGGGGCCGAGGCGGTCTGGTAGCCCTCTTTCTTCAGGTTGAACTCCAGCAGCTCCACGATGTCGGGGTCGTCGTCGACCACGAGAATCTTATAAACGGGCGTTTTGGCAGCAGACACGGCAAATGGGCTTAAGTGAAGCAAGACAATACGCCCGCAAAAGTACCGCTTCCGGTGCCGGGCGCTATGTTACGATTGTGTGACGCCCGGTGTGGCGGCCGGGCTTTGCGGATTGACGCACAGCGCTACCAGGTAGAAGCCGTTCAGAAATGAGTACAGCAGCGCATGCACCGCCCACACAGCCATGCTGGACTCGTGCGATTGAAACAGGACGAGGTTGCTGGTGAGAAAGATGAGGCTGCTGCCCGCGAAATAAAGCACCACCCCGGCCGATACCCAGAACATGGGTTCGCGCTCCAGCGGCGCCAGCGTGACGGGCGGCCGTAGCAGCTGCCACAGGTAAAGCAGCGCCAGCGCCAGAATGGCCATGCTTTCAATAAAGTGCTGGATTGGGCTGAACTCGACTACATCGAGCCGGGGCACGTAGGTGAGGGCCGTGCCCAGCAAAAACAGCGCAATGCCCAGCGGTAGCCAGCGCGCCACCGGGTGCGGCCCCAGCGCCCGCCGGTACATCAGCCCCAGCAGGGTGAGCTCGATGGCGGTATCGATGGGCGCTAGAAAGAGGTTGGGACGATGCTGCGCGGCCAGCCACATTGACACGGCCGTAACTGCCAGCGCCAGCCACGACAGCCACACTAGGTAACGCCGCGTGGTGTCGAGCCGTCGGTAGCGCACCAAGCCCACCACGCACGCGCCCGCCAGCGGCACCGTGGAAAACTGCATAATGAACTGTTCGACCGACATCCCCATTCCTAACAGTAAAGGTAGGGGGTGAGGTCAAGTGCTAATTCACCATGTTCAGCTTCCAGCGCAGGCCCCGGTAGCCGGTCATGTCCACCTTCACGGTGCCCACAAACATCTCGGCCTGAAACAGCACCGGAATCTTGTTGCGGTCGTCGGAGAAGTACACCGAAATGGCGTTTTCGCCCCGAAATAGCTTGTTGTTGGGCATGCGCGGCACCAGCTTGAAGGCGCGCACGTCGCCAGCCTTGGTTTCCACCACTTCGCGGCCCTTGAACACGACTTCCAGCATGAAGTTGTCGCCATCGAAATAGCCCGGCACGCGCACCATGTCGCCCACCTTCATGCGGTCGAAGTTGAGGGTGCGCAGGTAGTAGAAGCCGCTCACCAGCTCCAAGCTGTTGTTGGCCACTTTCACCGTACTGCGGGCGTTTTCGTGGGTGTGGTCGGTAACCTCGGCCACGTCGTGCAGGTGGTCGAAATCGACGGTTTCGCGCTTGCGGTAGTTCTTTTCGGCAATCTCGCGCTGGGCGCGCAGGGGCAGAATGCTGGTCGTGTCAATCAGGGCGCGCCACTGGTCGCGGATGCGCAAGAAGAAGTCGAACGAACCGGTGGTTTTGCCGCTCACCGTAGCCTTGTAGCAGGGGCGGCCCTGGAAGTGCTCGATGCCGCCGGCCGTTTCCACGGTAGCCTCGCCGCCGTTGATGAGGCCGTAGTGCACCGTGTATTTGATGACTTCGCCGCGCCCGAAACTGGATTGCGGCACGCTGCGCACGGCATCGCCGGGGCCCAGGGCCGGCACGGCGGCCGCCAGAAATAACGCAATAACGGGGGTAGTAATGAGCCAGCGGCGATTCATAATGCTGATGAGGTATAACGCAAAGCGGCTTTAGACAAACGCAGTGCCAGCCCCGTGAGGCTCCCAAAGATACGGCCGTAAAAAAAGCCCGTTGCCAAGGGCAACGGGCTTTTTTAAGGGTTAAGTTGTAAGGGTTGAATGTGGAGCTGAGCCGCAGTTGCAAAAAAGCAGCTCAACCCTCCAAACTCAATATTCAACACTCCTTACAGCGTGTCTTCGCCTTCTTCCGGGCCGCTCATGTCCACGGGGATGACGTCTTCGTCGCCTTTGGCCATCTGGCGGATTTTAGCTTCGATTTCGTCGGCCAGCTCGGGGTTGTCGAGCAGCAGCGTTTTCACCGCTTCGCGGCCCTGGCCGATTTTCTGGTCGCCGTAGCTGAACCACGAGCCCGACTTGGCGATGATGCCCATGTCGACGCCGAGGTCCACAATCTCGCCGACTTTCGAGATGCCCTGGCCGTAGATGATGTCGAACTCGACCACCTTGAAGGGCGGCGCTACTTTGTTCTTCACCACCTTCACCTTGGTGCGGTTGCCGGTCACGTTGTCCTTGTCTTCCTTAATCTGGCCGATGCGGCGGATGTCGAGGCGCACCGAGGCGTAGAATTTCAGGGCGTTACCACCGGTGGTGGTTTCGGGCGAGCCGAACATCACGCCGATTTTCTCGCGCAGCTGGTTGATGAAGATGCACAGGCAGCCCGTTTTGTTGATGGTGCCGGTGAGCTTGCGCAGGGCCTGGCTCATGAGGCGGGCATGCAGGCCTACTTTCGAGTCGCCCATGTCGCCTTCGAGTTCGCCTTTCGGCACGAGGGCAGCCACGGAGTCAATCACGCAGATGTCGACGGCACCCGACGAAATCAGCTGGTCGGCGATTTCGAGGGCTTGCTCGCCGTTGTCGGGCTGAGCGATGAGCAGGTTGGCGGTATCAATGCCCAGCTTTTGGGCGTAGATGGGGTCGAAGGCGTGCTCGGCGTCGATGAAGGCGGCCATGCCACCGGCTTTCTGAGCTTCGGCAATGGCGTGCAGCGTGAGCGTGGTTTTACCCGACGATTCCGGCCCGTAGATTTCCACGATGCGGCCCTTGGGCAGCCCGCCAATGCCGAGGGCAATGTCGAGCGACAGCGAGCCCGTGCTAATAGCTGGAATGTCGCCCACCTTCTGGTCGCTGAGCTTCATCACCGTGCCTTTGCCGTACGCTTTGTCCAGCTTATCAAGCGTCAGCTGCAGTGCTTTCATTTTTTCAGCCGCGATGCTCATGTCGCCGCGTTCTGCTTTTTCAGCTTTGTCGGCTTTCGGAGCCGCTTTGGTAGCTAGTGCCATGTGGGAGTGTTTAAAAAAAACGGGTTAGGTTTGGTAAAGTTAACGGTTTTGGCCGGGTCGCAATCGAATAAATCTATTCTTTACTAAAAGCCCTGATTGGGCTGTTTTGCGGCGGCTTTTTCTAACACAACGACTCCCGGAATCGTGCCGCAGGATGCGGAAATATATGAGGAATTATCTAAAAATATTAGTTGGCCTTGTGGCTGTGCTAATTAGAGTAGAAACAGCACAGGCGCAACTGGACAATCGGGCGTTTACGAGCCCCACACCGGGACGAATACACGCCGACCGTTCCTCATTGTCTCCCGACACTGTAGTCTTCGTCGCGCCTACCGCCGGCGAGTTGCGCGTGGCTATGAACGCCTTCGTATTCTTCAAAGACAACGAATACTTCAATAAGATTGTGGACGGCTACACGCTCTACGGCACGCAGCTGAATCCGCAGCTGGTGTATTACCCCATCAAAGACCTGCGGCTCGAAGGCGGGATTTTCCTCTGGAAGGACTTCGGCAACCCGGTGCTGAAGGCGGTGCGGCCCACCTTCCGGGCCACGTGGACGCACGGCAAGCAGCAGACCATTCTGGGCAACATTCGGGCAAACCTGCACCACAACTACATCGAGCCGATGTTCAACTTCGAGCGGGTAATGCTGAACCCGCTCGAAGAGGGCATCCAGACCATTTACCGGGGCAAGCGGCTGTTTCTGGACCAGTGGGTGGACTGGCAGCGCCAGCAGTACCGCTACAGCAACTACCAGGAGGAAGTGGCCGGCGGCCTGAGCACGAGCTACCGCATCAGCCCCGACCAGAGCCTCTGGACGGTGAGTGTGCCGTTTCAATTCACTGGCATTCACCACGGCGGGCAGATTGATACGCTTGACCGGCCCCTGCTCACGGTGTTCAACTACGCGCTGGGGCTCACGGCCCGCCGCGCGCTGCCCGGGCCCACCGTGCAGGCCGTGCGCTTCGACGGCTACGGGCTGGCGTTTCAGGACTATTCCTTTACCCGGGGGCAACTGCCCTTTCAGTACGGGCGGGCCCTGTACCTCAATGGCACCCTCGAAACCCGCTACGTAGACGTGATGCTGAGCTACTGGCAGGGCTCGCGCTTCATTTCGCCGCTGGGCGGCGACTACTACCAAAGCGCCTCCCGCTCGGTGTCGGACCCGAAGTTTCTGGACCCCAGCCGCCGCGTGCTGATGCTGCGGCTGCTGCGCGATTTCCGCATTTCCGACGCGGCGGCCCTGACGGCCCGCGTCGAGCCGGTGTACGACCTCAACGCCGGGCTGCTCGATTACTCCTTCAGCATGTACCTGAATTTCCGGCAGGACTGGCTGCTGGGCAACATCGGCAAGCGCGCCCGGGTGGGGCAGTAGGCCGCCCGGCCAGCCTGCCGAAAACCGAACCGGGCCAAACGGCGTGCCGTTTGCCCTCCTTCAAATTGAACCTGGCTAAGCGGCGCGCCGTTTGCCCTCCTCCAAATAGAATCTGCCCAAACGGGGTGCCGTTTGCCCGCCTGCAAATTTCAGGAGCGCAAACGGCACCCCGTTTGGCTTCCGGTGGCATGGAATGGCGGCAGCGCGTTACTGCTTCAGCAGCCAGAAGCGGCAAATGTGACTCAGCGCATCGGAGTTGCGAAACCACAGGGGGCTCCTGGGCGGCGGCTCTGGCGCGAAGCCCACGGCGCACGCCACGGCCTGCCCCCGCGCATTGCTCCGGAAGCAGCGCACCAGTAGGCGCTGGCAGCCCACGGCATCGAAGCCGAAGCGGGTGATGGCCGCCAGCGCCTCGCGGGCGTAGCCGTGGCCCTCGGCCCGGGCCGAGAGGTAGTAGCCGATTTCGGCCTGGCCCTTGTGCTGGGGCATGAGGCAGATGTCGCCCAGGTACTCGTCTGTGCTGCGCTGCCAGATGCCGAACACGTAGAAGCGGCCGCTAAGCCAGTCGTCGGCGAAGGTGCGCAGGGCCACGTGGGCATCGGCCACCGAGCGCACGGCCTGCAGGCGGTCGGGAAAAGACGGCTGGAAGCGGGCGCGGTCGGCGTGTAGCAGCCCGAAAAACGCGTCGGCATCGGCCGGCTCGTAGGGGCGCAGGCACAGGCGGGCGGTATGGAGTGGCGCGCGGGGCAGCATGGCAACGTACAACGAAAAAAGGCCGCCTCCGTGCCCGGAAACGGCCCTTGCTTAAGTAGCAATCAACTTTATTTGTTCGCGCCCACGTGCGGGTAGGGGCTACCCAAGGCCTGCTGCGTGCGCATCACGTTCACCTGCCGGGCGGCTTCGTTGAAGAATTCGAGGCGGCGGATGAGCATTTCTTTGGTGAGTACCCGGCCTTCGGGCGTGCTCATGGTGCCGCGCTTATCGGCAAGCACGCGCTGCATGGCGGCCAGCGTCTGGCCCTCGTGCTGCATAAACTGCTGCTGGAATTCGGCCAGCCGGGCTACGCCGCTTGCCGTGAGGGTGAAGTGCTCACCGGCGCCCTGGTTCAGCACCTCGCACAGCACGTACACTTCGATGGGCAGGCTGGTTTCGAGGGCCGTGGTACGCAGGTCGAGGCCGGCGGCCAGGGCGTCGAGGATGATGCGCACGTTGCGCTCAAATTGCTGATAGTAGGCTTGGGCTTCCATTCTGTTTAGGGGCAATACAACAACAAAGAACGTCATACTTCGACTTCGCTCAGCATGACGTTCTTTCTTCTGATTTACAATAATTCGCGAACAATCTGCTCCACGCCGATGCCTTCGGCTTCGGCTTTGAAGTTGCGCACGAGGCGGTGGCGCAATATCGGCACGGCCACGGCGCGCACGTCCTCAATGTCGGGCGAGTACTTGCCGTTGAGCAGGGCATTGCACTTCGCGCCCACGATGAGGTGCTGCGAGGCGCGGGGGCCGGCGCCCCACTCCAGCAGCTGGTTGGTGCGGGTATGGGCGCGCTCGGTGTTGGGGCGGGTTTTGTGCACCAGGCCCACGGCGTACTCCACCACGTTGTCGGCCACCGGCACACGGCGCACCAACTCCTGAAAGGCCTGAATGTCGGCCGCGTGCAGCACCTTGTTCACCGTCTGCTTGATGTTGGAGGTCGTGTTTTTCACGATGTTCAGCTCCTCGGCGTAGCTGGGGTAGCCCAGCTCGATATTGAACATGAAGCGGTCGAGCTGCGCTTCGGGCAGGGGGTAGGTACCTTCCTGCTCGATGGGGTTCTGGGTAGCCAGCACGAAGAACGGGCGGCTGAGCGGGTAGCGCTGCCCGGCCACCGTCACGGCATATTCCTGCATGCTTTCGAGCAGGGCGGCCTGGGTTTTGGGCGGCGTCCGGTTGATTTCGTCGGCCAGAATGATGTTGGCGAAGATGGGGCCCTTCACGAAGTGAAAATCCCGCTGCTGGTTCATCGTTTCCGAGCCCACGATGTCGCTGGGCATCAAGTCGGGCGTGAACTGGATGCGGTTGAACGACAAGTCCAGCGAGTCGGCAATGGTCTGAATCAGCAGAGTCTTGGCCAGGCCGGGTACGCCCACCAGCAGGCTATGCCCCTGCGAAAACACGGCCGTGAGCACCAGCCGCACCACTTCATCCTGCCCCACGATGACCTTGCCAATCTCCTGGCGCAGCTTCTGGAAGGAGGCGGCCAGCGCGTCGGCCGCTTCTTTGTCGTTTTGGAATTGAGCCATTCGGGGGAGTGAGGGAAGGAGGGGAGAGGGGAGGAGCGGCGGTCATGCCGAGCGCAGCCGAGGCATCTCGCGTGCGGCAGTAATTCAACCGTTATAAACAGGTTTGATTACTGCCCCGAGCGAGATGCCTCGGCTGCGCTCGGCATGACGTTCCGTAACGGTGGAAAGTTACCTTTCGGCCACTTCCAGCACCTTGCACTGGGCGTATTCGGGGGCCACTTCGAGGAACACCGTGCCGCGGTTTTTGGCAAACCACTCGTCCAGGGCTTTGTTTTTCTTCTCGTTGAGGGCGGCGGCGGCAATCTTCTGGTAGTCGTCCTGCAGGTTGGCCTGGTGGGGCGGCGTGTTCGATTTCAGCCACAGAATGCGCATGGCGTCCTTGCCTTCGTCGGTACGGTAGGGCATGGGCGGGGTGATGTGGCCCACCTTCATGGTATCGATGGTGAAGAAGATGGCCGGGTCGAGCTTGTCGAGGGGCAGGCGCGAGCCGCCGTCCTGGCGGTTCACCAGCAGGCCGCCGTTGTTGGCGCTCTGCTTGTCGGTCGAGTTATCCTTGGCCGCTTTGGCGAAGGTGGTGCTGTCGCTCAGAATCTGGCGGCGCAGGCGCGTGAGCAGCTTGGCCGAGACACTGATGTCGGCCGCGCCC
This sequence comes from Hymenobacter agri, assembly GCF_054778495.1. Lineage (NCBI taxonomy): Bacteria > Pseudomonadati > Bacteroidota > Cytophagia > Cytophagales > Hymenobacteraceae > Hymenobacter > Hymenobacter agri. Next base: position 1,540 of record NZ_BAAGZM010000008.1, on the reverse strand, counting down.
GTCTCGGGCTTCAGCAGAATGTGGCGCGTCGAATACTTATTGCCCTTGCGCTCGATAAACTGAATGAGGTGAAAGCCGAACTGCGACTGCACCACCGGCGACATCTGCCCCGGCTCCAGCTTCATCGACGCCGCCTCGTACTCGGGCACCAGCTCGCCGCGCCCGAACAGGCCCAGGTAGCCGCCTTCCTTGGCCGAGCCCGGGTCTTCGGAATACTGCTTGGCCAGCGTGGCAAAGTCGGCCCCGGCCAGAATCTGGCCGCGAATGTCGTTGAGCTTGGCAATGGCGGCCTGCTTGGCCTTGTCGTTTACCTGAGCGGGCACCACAATCTGGCCCACTTCCACCTCGGTGCTGAAATACGGCAGGCTGTCCTTGGGAATGCGGGTGAAGTAGGCAGCCACCTCGCGGGGCGTCACGGCCACCTTGCCCGTGATGGTTTCCTGCATCTTCTGCTGGGTGAGCTGCTCCTTAATCTGGGGGCGCAGGTCTTCCTTCAGCGACTTCAGCGACTTGCCGTACTGCTCCTCCAAGCGTTTCTCGGAGCCAATCTGCTGCACGAAGTAGGCCATACGGCGGTCTACTTCGCCGTTCACCTGCTTGTCTTCCACCGTCACCGAGTCCACTTCGGCGCGGGCCAGCATCAGCTTGTTCATCACCAGGCTTTGTAGAATCTTGCACTTGAGGTCGGGCGGCAGCGGCTTGCCGGCGGCGCGGGCCACTTCCTGGGCATAAATCATCTCCACATCGGAGCGGAGCACAATCTGGTTGTCCACCTTCACCACAATGCCGTCGAGCAATTCCTGGCCCTTGGGCCGGCTAATGCCCAACTGCGCCTGGGAGGCCGGCGCAAAGCCTAATAACAGCGCCAACGTTAGCAGGGCCAGCGTTGCCGCACGATTCACTTTCACAAGCATAGAATAAGATTGAAGAGCCCGAACGGATGCCCGGACGAAAGCCATTGTGCGCGAACAACACCACAACGGCCGCACAAATTTCACGATAAATCCGTCGGCGGGCAATTGCAAGGAGCCGGGCGAGCGAATAAGGGTTGCAGCAAGTCGTAGCGCGGACTTTCAGTCCGCGTCGCCACACCGTTGGAAAACCGTCCAGCGCCGTGGAAACGCGGACTAAAAGTCCGCGCTACATGCTACTTCGTTATCAGTTTGTTCACCTCAGCCTCGTTCACTTTCACGGGGCGGGCGGCGCGCAGCTGCGCAATCCACTCTTTTTCGAGGTAGGCCTGGTAGTCACTGGTGGCCTGGCCGCGGGCTTCGGCCAGGGTTTTGGGGCCGGCGGGCAGCACCTTGTCGATGGTTACGGCGTAGTAGCGGCCGTCCTTCTGCACGTTATAGGTGCCGGGGCCTTTAGCCATCAGCTCATCCATCACCTTGTTGTCGCCCTTGGCAAACACGCGCTGGCTGATTTGCACCGACAGCGGATTCTGCTCATTCAGGCGGGCTTCCAGCGCGGCGGGCGAGCTCGTCATCAGCGCCAGCTGGGCACCGCCGTCGGCGATAGCGCCGGCCTGCGTGGCCGTGCG
>NZ_BAAGZM010000007.1:0-25735 GCF_054778495.1 Hymenobacter agri | reverse complement strand
ACCACCAACTGCTCGGGCTGCCCTCGGCCATCAGCGCGCCGGCGCTGGACGTGCTGCGCAAGGGCGTGGCCCGCGCCGTGGGCAAAAAGCAGAAGCAGGCCCCGGCTTTCTCGGTCGCCCACCTCAAAAAATGCATCGCCGAGCTGGACCTGACCCGGCCCGAAGGTGTACGCGCGCGCGCACTCCTTTTAATAGGCTTCACCGGTGCCTTTCGCCGCTCCGAACTGGTGGGCCTGAACCTGGAACACATCGAGCTTACCGATGCCGCCCTTATCCTGAGCCTACCCAAAAGCAAAACCAACCAGGCCGGGGAGTTAGAGCAAAAAGCCGTTTTCTACGCTTCCAATCCGCTGTTCTGCCCCATCCGGGCCTATAAGGCCTGGGTGGAACTGCTGGGTGAGCGCACCGAAGGGCCGGTGTTCGTGTCGCTCGCGCGGGGCAAAACCGGTGAAGCGGGCACTCCCTCGCGCCGCCGGCTGTCGGACCGGCGCGTGAACCTGCTCGTGAAGGAGCACCTGGGCGAGAAGTATTCGGCCCACTCGTTGCGCGCTTCCTTTATTACCACGGCCAAGCTCAACGGGCAGTCCAACGAATTCATCAAAAACCAAACAAAGCAGAAAACCGACGCCATGATTAGCCGCTACTCCCGGCTCGACGACATCATTGCCTATAACGCGGCCCACTCGCTGGGTTTGTAACTTGGCGCACCTATTATATAAGGTATGGAAAACCTGCTCCAGCCCCGGCACCCGCTTGATAAATTTCACCAGTCGCAGCTGGACTTTCTAGCTGCCCTGCCGGAAGAGCAGCGAATAGAGCACGCCCGCCTGTTTCGGCTGGGCAATGCCAGCTACCGCTACCAGCAGCAGGCCGTAGGCGAAATCACCGAGGCCGACTACCTGGACTGGCTTGAAGGCCTACCGGCTAAGATGCGCCGCGTGGTCGAGCAGGGAGGCTTCGAGCAAAGCAAAAGTAGCCTAGCGTTGCGGCGGCACGCGCTGGAACGGCGCGACCAGGGCTATTCCGCCTTTATGCAAGCCATCTTGTCGCCCGAAGACTGGGCCTACCAACAAAGCGTAATCACGGAATCATGAATTGCCCTGCTCCCCTCGCCGCGGCGCTGCAAGCGGTGGCCGCCGGCCTGCCCGATGCCAAGAATCACTACTTTCTGAAAGCCAACTTTTACGACCACGTCGAAGACAACGATGATGGCGACGACCCGGCGCGGTGGTGGCTGGCCGTTATGTGGCTCAACGAGGAAACGACGCGCAACCTTGAGTTGAGGGACGATGAACTGCGACTGGATGTTCTGCTCGACGGCCGCCGCCTCGCCGACTGGACGCGGGTGAGCATTCCCTACTCCGAAGTCTGGGACGTGCTGCACCAACGCACGAAGGGTAACCCCAACCCCAATGGCTGGGCTACCCTCTATTACGAACACGCGGCCATGCGCATGCCCCCGGTGGGCTAGGTCAGGGCCAGCGTGGCCAGCTGATGAAACGCGGCCTCGTCCAGCCGGAACCGGTCGCTGATGGAAAGCGAGCTGCGGCTGTTGAACAGCGCGTGGTTCACGGCATTGTAGGCCAGCCACAGGTTAGCGGGCGTTTCCAGCAGCCGCATTTCCTCGGCCAGACGGTCCATGGCATTGCGGGCCAGCATTTTCGGCAAGCCGCTCTCGGTAATGACTGTAGCCAGGTTCTCCGGCGTGGGACGCTGGGCCAACTCTTTATAGACCCCGATGGTGGGAGTCAGCGAGTTGGTTTGGCTCTGGAAGGCGGTAAAGATGCTGGCCAGCTGCTTTTTAAACACCTCCAGGTTGAGGCCTTTGTGGTGAAACTTCTTATCCACCAGCACTTCCTGCTCGCGCTGCACCTGGCGGCCCGTCAGCACGACCAGCTCGGCATCCTTGATTTTAAGTGCGTCCTTAAACTTTTTCGGTTTGCCGTTCAGCAGCCAGGTTAAGTATTGGTCGAAGCTCATGTAATCATCGGCCCAGCCCATCAGGCCATTGGTGCACACCTGCCGGTAATAGCTCACCCGCATTTTCGAGGTCGTACCCGTCTCAATGTGTTCCTTTAACGCCGTGCCTTGCAGCGAGAACGGCGTTTTTCCTGAGTAAGAGTTGTTAATAATCATCGACTTATAAAGCCGGTCCACCACTTTGGTATTCGCCGAGCTCGATGCGATATTGACTTCGTCGGGCAGAATCAAGTTGATGGAAAATTCCCCCTGTGGCGTAAAACTGGCATCAATGGTGTGCCCTGGCAGGTACAGCTCAGCGGCCTCGCGCAGCACCTCGTTTTTAATCAGGCTGTACTCACCGCTCTGCATGGCGAAGATATTCTTCGTCCCATCCGGCAATTCCCCCACGATGGCCTGCTTGCGGTCCGTGGGCACGATGCGGTAGCCAGTCGGGAGTAAGGTTTCTAACGGTACGGCGGCAACGGGGAAACAAAGGGCATCCCATGTTTGGGACCGTTCCAGATTGATGCTTTGCTGGCTCATGGTGGCGGCTTTTATGGCTGATTTATCCATCTAAGATATATTCTTAATTTTACAATTGCAAAAATGTAATTGTGATTTTATGATTGTAATTACGCAATTGTAAATACATGGTAGCTAAAGGAATCTTATCTTAGAGCCTCGCTATAAATCTGATGCTGCTATACCAATTCGCGCTACTGCTCCTTTTCTCATCACCTCGGCCAGTGCCAGTGTATATATGCGAAGGGTCGGCCTCCTATGCCTATCACATTTCACCGCGCTGCGAGGGGCTGGCTTGGTGTACGCGGGCGGTAAAACCACTCACCAAGGCCGCTGCCCTGAAACTCGGCCGCCGGCCCTGTGGCCGCTGCTCATACAGAAAGTAAGCAGCCCACTGGCCAGGGTGCTGTAATGGCAGACTCTTACTAAATCAGGGTATTACCCTGTCGCCAAGCCTTATACAGCACGACTACCTTGCCAATATCGAGGGGGCTGATTGTAGCGTTGTTGCCTTCCTTCTGCATCAGCTTGGCTGCGTGCCGGGCCGCGTAACCAGGTTCTGCCTCCTCAAATCGTGCTGCGTTGGCGACCAGAAACTGATTGAACTCCTGCAGTTCACGCTCGTGCTTGAAAACCAGAAATGGTGAGGTACTCCCCCTGGACTCCATCCTGCCGCGGCCTTCGGTCAGGAAAACCAGGAATCGGCCTTCGGCGGTACTCGCATCGTAGTAGTAGTAACGCAGTTCCCGGTCTGGCAACTCTACGTACTCAACCTCCGGGGCCGGCAGCATAAGCCGCATTTCATCGAGGTAAACGTATTGCAGCTCAAACAGCGTAGTGGCGTTCAGCTTGAAAGTAGCAGTGCCCAGAAAGGAATTCTTATTGGTAAAAAAGTAGCTGTAGGGCTCCCAGAAAGGCTTCGGGGCGGAAAACTTAATCCGGTAATCGGGAAAGTTCTGGTGGTAGGCATACCGTTTGTTGCCCAGGTCCTTGAACCACTCTTCGGGCTGGCCTAGCAAGTGCTTCATACGCTCAACCGGCAGCATATCCAGCCCGAGCCGTTGCCGCCACATTTTTTCGATGCGCAGCAAGTCAGCAGACATCCCCAGCGGGGTATTGGTGTCGCCTACCCGCGTGTACACGTGGTGGGCCCTCACCTTCCTACCCCTGTCCTGGTAATCCTGCGTTAGCCAGTAGGGCTTATAAGGATTGTCGAAAATTACCAGCACATCAATTTCCTTGCCGTCGAGCACCAGCGTTACCAGTTCAATTTCCGGCCGGATGCTGCCGGCGAAATGCTGGTTTCTGACGAAATCAATGTAGTTAGCCTGGCTCTTTCGACCAGCTTCCGCTGCTTCAAGGCCGACGATGTTTGCCCCCTTGGCGGGGTCATTAACGCCAAAAATCAGGTACCGCTTGCCTTGGTACAGGGAGTTAGCCAAGCAAAGCAGGTCATGCAACAAGTCGGCGTTATTGTCATGGTGCTTGACTTTGAAGTCCCAGTATTCCCCTTCACGTTTTGAGTCAATCAGCTCTTTAATAATGGCTTCCAGCATAATCGGGGCAATGGGAACAGCGTCGGGAAAGTAAACCCTGCGCAAGGTAGCAACTTGGGTAACCTTCCTGTAACAGGCATTTTTTAGCGTGGAACGCGGCAAATGGTAGCTCCTCATTAAGTAGTAAGCACACTGGCGGTCTTATCGCAACCGCAACCAATTGCCAATTTTATTAGTTAGCGATATACTAACTTAATTGGCACACGTTTACTTTGCGTTCCTCTTATCCTGCTGACCTATGAGCGAAATAGATTTGATACGGGTCCCAGCGCCTACTCCCACCCCCTTCCTGCTGCCTTATTTCAGCTGCCTGGTACCCGCTGGCTTTCCTTCCCCAGCCAATGACCACGTCGAGGTCGGCGGCCTGTTCGACCTGAACCGGCTGCTGTTGCGGCACCCGGATGCCACGTACCTGGTGAGGGTATCGGGCGAGAGCATGGCGGGAGCCGAAATTCATGCCGGCGACCTGCTGGCCGTGGACAAGCACCTGGAAGCGGACCACAACCACGTCGTCGTCGCGGTGGTCGAGGGCGAGGTAACCGTCAAGCGCTTGGTGCGCAAAGGCCAAATCTGGTGGCTGATGCCGGAAAATCCCGCCTACAGCCCTTACGAGATTACCGACCCGGACGGGCTACGCATCTGGGGCGTGGTGACCCACGTCGTGCACGAGCTGGTGCCCGGCAAGCTGCACGCCTTACTTCATACCCGCGAATAGCTATGTACGGCCTATTAGATTGCAACAATTTCTATGTCAGCTGCGAGCGAGTCTTTCAGCCGCGCTACGAGGGCCGGCCCGTGGTGGTGCTTTCAAACAATGACGGCAACATCATCAGCCGCTCGGCCGAAGCCAAGGCGCTAGGCCTGAAAATGGGCGAGCCGTATTTCCAGGTTAAGGAACTGCTGAAGCAACACGACGTAGCCGTTTTTTCGAGCAATTATGCCCTTTATGGGGACATGAGCCGACGGGTGATGTGGTACTTGGGTCAGACGGCACCGGCCGTGGAAGTGTATTCCATTGACGAGGCGTTCCTGGACTTGGCCGGGATGGAGAAATACCACGGCAGCCTGGACACCTTTGCGCGGAAGCTTCGGGCGGGTGTCAAGTCCCGAACGGGCATTCCGACCTGCGTGGGTGTGGCGCTCACCAAAACCCTGGCCAAGCTGGCCAACCGCATTGCCAAGAAGAACCCGGACCTCGGCGGGGTTCTTTACCTTGACAACGCCGAGCGGCGGGCCTGGGCCCTGGCGCAGGTGGAGGTGGGCGACGTGTGGGGCATCGGTCGGCAGTACGCCGCCAAGCTCGCCGCGGCCGGCGTTGACACGGCCGCCGACCTGGCCCGCGTATCGGACGCATGGGCACGCAAGCACCTGGGCGGGGTAGTGGGCGTGCGCCTAGTGCAGGAACTGCAAGGTCGTCCCTGCGCGGGGCTGCACCCTTCTGAAGATGGCACCCTAAGCCGGCAAAGCCTCAGCTGCTCGCGTACCTTCGGTCGGCCGCTCAGTGCTTTCTCAGATGTATTCGGGGCGGTATCAGCCTTTCTCTCGCGGGCGGCCGAAAAGCTGCGGGCACAGGGTGACTTGGCCCATGTGCTGACCGTTTACATCAGCAAAAACCGCTTTGCTACCAACGTGCAGCCGCCCTTTTCGCGGTCGGCCACGCTGACGCTGCCCATCGGGCCAACTGACGATACTACGGTGCTGCTGAGCTATGCCCGCGCGCTGCTTAATAGACTGTGGGAGCCGGGAACTGTTTACCATAAGGCCGGCGTGGTGCTTGATGGCTTGGAACCACCCGGTGTGGGCCAGCAGCTTACCTTGTTTAGCAGCGCTTCTCTTCCTTCTCCCTCTGAAAACAAAAGGGAAGAAAAGAGCAGTTGTCCGGCCCAGCCAAGCTTGATGGCCAGTCTGGATGCGCTTAATGCCCGCTTTGGGAAAGGAGCAGTGAGAGTGGCCGCGGCAATGCCATCTCCCGAGCACCGTACTGCGTCCGGTAAAAGCAGCATTGCTCCGTGGGAAGGTAAAGCCCGGTGGTGCTCCCCGGCTTTTACCACGCGGCTGGAGGACCTGCTGCAAGTAAACTAATAACCACACTTGGTTAATCTACTGGTCCATCAACACCTCAGCTACGACGCCGAAGGGCCTCAAATCCAAGGCCGGGATTACTCCGCCCGCTCGCTCTGGGTATCATTCATTACTAGTACATTCGTGAAAGGTCAGTTCAATCGGGCCAAGCAAAAACGGATGCGCCGATTAAGCGATACCCCCGACCGGACGATGTGGTAACATACAATTACGCCCATGGTCTCGGGCTTTAGCTTATATTCAGGACATTCGAATTAATGTTTAGAACTCACCATGCAGAACACCATCAACATCCCAAAACTTACTAATCAAAGCCTTACCGAATACGTGTCGGCTATCACCACGAAGTATCCGGATGCTGAATTTTATAAAGAGAAAAAGCGGGACAGTGGGCGTGGTGAAGGCCCGACACTACTGCTGACCATTTGTAAAGATGATGTGATTCTGGAAGAAGAGTCCTTTTTCTACGCCAACCAGTCTAAGCTTGACGAGGACTTGGAAAACCTGGTTTTCTATCTGGATTTCGCTTAAGCCGGTTACTCCAGCCCCTGCTCAGTTATGGAAGAACATTTGGAAGGAGTGCCGAACCGGGTAGGCAATCTACATGCGGTTCTCCGGGAACTGGAAATGGAAAGTGACCGTGGGGTAGCTATCCTAGGCGTCAGTTTGCTTGACCAGCGTCTGCTGGAATTACTTCATCACCTTTTCGTACCCTGTTCACAGACAAAGCAATTACTTAGCGGGCCTATCAGCTCGTTTGCCAACCGATTGAACTTGGCAATGGCTACCGGTCTGATTGCAGCAGATGAGTATGCTGAATGCAACCGGCTCCGGGCGATTCGCAATGACTTTGCCCACAAATTCGAGTTAGACTTCTCGTTTAGCAATGAACAGGTCAAAAAGCGATGTGACAAGCTGGAGATGTTTTACGAGCCGGATGGTGAAGAAGAACTATCTGATGACATCCCCGAGGCGAAAGAGCAGTTTGAAACCGAAATCACCCCCCGTGAGCTTTTTATAAAAAGCGTAGCGGAAGTATATGTCTGCTGGCTTATTCGTGAATTTCATACACAGCACCGTCGCATGAAGCGTTCAGGAATGGATGATGCCAACGAGTATCTGAAAAGTCAGGCTCAGAGACAATAAATAAGGTCTGCCTTGCTCGAAAAATCAGATTTATATGGTAGTTCTGCATTATAAATCTGAGTGATTTCTCCTGCCATAATCCGGACTTATATTCGCCGGCTCCAAAATAAAAACCCCTGTTATTATGTCAAATAGCTCTGTTATACAATTTCTTATCAATCGCACCCTTGCTGATTACCTTAAGGAAGCCCGTAAGCGGTTTCCAGTGGCAGAGTTCCGCAAGGAAATAAAGGGAAGCGACGCAAATAAGGAAATATTAATAACTATAGTAGAAAAAAATACCATTCTGGAAGAAAAAGCTTTTAGCTATTTAGAAGATACCGATTCAGAGTCTGACTTTGAAACCCTGGTTCAGAACCGTGATTTTACAGGGGAAGACGCAAACCAGATATACTTCAGGCCTAAAGCCAATATATTGATTCTACTGGGGGAAGAGCTGATAAAAAGTCCGGTGATGGCGATTTATGAGCTTATTAAAAATAGTTATGACGCTGACGCCAGAATAGTAAGTGTTGATTTTGAACACGTTGAAGACCCAACAAACGCTACAATCAGAATTCAGGATGATGGCACTGGCATAACCGAGGAAGTCTTGGAAAATGTCTGGTTTGAACCAGGCTCTGACTTCCGGAAACCACTCAGGGCAGATGGTACCCGAATCATTAAGCACAGCCCGGTATTTGGTCGGATACCAATGGGTGAAAAAGGTGTCGGACGCTTTGCCGTCCATAAACTTAGCAGCCGCATCAACCTGATTACCAGACCATTTTCTGTAGAACAGGACAAATTACTGGATTACGAACTGCACGTAGAAATAGACTGGAGAGCATTTTCGCAGCAGAAATACTTGCAGGATGTAGGTATCTTCTGGACCAAGGAAACAGACCCGGAGAACTTCTTCTTCAAAGAAGCATCAGGCACTTACATTGAATTGCAGGAACTGAAGGAGAGCTGGACGCGGGGGATGGCCCGCCAGCTGAAGAGAAACACTCTTTCGATGCTTTCTCCTAAGAATGATTCGGATAAATTCCGAATCGACCTGAATTTCAATAATGGCTGGCTCGATTCATTGCCCGACGTCGCAGAAATCCTCAAAGCAGCACCCTATAAATTAACAGCGTTACTAGACTCTGATTACAATCTGACATTTGAGTACCGGTTCGAGCTTAAAAACAATCCAAGCCTTGGCACACGCGTGATTGATGCCTCATCACCTGAAGGCAGCAATAAACACCAACGAAATATCAGGGATGAAATACGCCCCTTCGTTCATTCGTATTATGCAAAAAGAAAGGAGGTTGCAGCTCCTGACGTTGATGCAGCTGTTAATGCATTCCTAGCCGAACCAGCCCCTTTCGGCACACTAATGCTCGAACTATATTCCTACGACTTGGATTCTGAGTCGCTCAGGGATACAATGTCTGATTACACGCTGATTAAGAATCTTCTACGGGAGCACGCGGGCGTCAAAATGTTTAAAGGTGACCTGCGTGTGTACGATTATGGCGACCCCGGAAATGACTGGCTGGGGCTTGACCTCAAGCGGGTTCAGAATAAGGATTGGTTTTCCAATAACCAGGTAATAGGCTTTGTCTATCTGGACCCGGCAACATCCGGCGCGTTGATTGAGAAAACCAACCGGGAAGGCTTTATTCTCAATACTGCTTTTGAACGTCTGGAATTATCACTTGATTTTATTTTGACTGACTTCAAAGCGGAAAGGTCAGCTGACCGGCGGCAGTGGCTGGCATTCAATCACCGGGGGACGCCTGAAACATTTGAAGGAAATATTGCCGGGTTCCGTCAGCTTGTAAACGATGCCGAGATTCCGGATAGCAAAACCAAAGAAAGGTTACTGCTTGAGGCTGGCAGAATCGAGGCCCGTTATGAACAGGACCGTAATTCACTGTTGATTCCTGCCGGGGTAGGCATGACCGCTTCTTTTGCCATCCATGAAATCGAGAAACTCGTTCCCCGGATGCAAACGAGTGTCAGCGAATCGCCACTCGATATCGCAAGAATGCGGGACCAGGTAGCAGAGCTGGATGACTATGTCAATGGAATTCTGTCTATTATGAAGAAAGGCGGCGTCAAACCACTTTCTGTAAAAGACACCATTGAGCAGGCAGCGAAGAACTACAACCTCAAAATGCGGCTCAGAAATATTAAACTTACCGTCGATGTGGACCCGCAGGCTGAGGAGATTAAAGCTGAAAAACGGCTATTGCTCACTATGCTTATGAATCTTATTGACAACAGCATCTACTGGCTGGAGGCTGTTAACAGAGAGGAAAAAGGTATTTTTATTTCTGCTCAGCGAAGAGGCTCTGACATCTCATTGCTGGTGGTAGATAATGGTACAGGGTTCAAGGACAAAGTAGAAGACCTCGTCAAGCCATTTTTCAGCCGTAAAGAGAATGGCATTGGCATAGGCATGTATTTGATTGACACAGCAATGATGCAGTTTGGAAAACTCAACGTTATCTATGACAAACAGGAACTGCTGGCCCGTAATGTCCCTCCCCTCTTCGACGGGGCTGCCGTTGAGCTTATTTTTAACAATCAATAATTAAAACCGAATGCTGCTTGCCCAACTAAGAGAACCACAGGTCGCAATTATCGATGACGTTCACTCCGAAGTACGCCCTATCATTGATAAGTTAAGAGAGCACTCAATCAGTGCGAGATTTTTTGATGCCAGCCCAGAAAATCTGGAGCAGGCTGAACAGCCAATTCAAAGCATTGAACTGATATTTCTGGACCTGCACTATAATACTAATTTCAATAATTCTGACTTTCAGCCCGAACTGTGTGCACAGATTATCGAAAGTATCGTGCCCCCCGGTAAGAGGTACGTCTTGGTAGTATGGACGCGTGACCCTGATAAAGCAGACCAAGTTATTGATGTGCTGAGAATACTAGACCTGCTGCCGGTTAAGACTATCGTCAAGTCCAAGAATGAATTCCTGTTAGGGGATGATATTGATGTCGAGCGCCTGCTTGCTGAAATTGATGCTGAGATTACCAGCATCACAGATGTCATTATGTTCGATGGGGAGATTGTTGACATCGAAGAAGACAGCGTAATAATTGATTGTCTGATGGATAAAGAGGGCAAAAAATTTCAGTTGCGCCGTTTTGACCGCCGTCCACTTGAAGGCGTGGTGGATTTGGATAGAGGGAGATACATCACCATCACCGTCACAACCAAGCCAGGCAGCACCACCTTTGAGTTCTCAAAAGCGGCCGGCGACCCTTCGGGCCTTTTCAGTAAAGCCGGGTATATGCATGATATTGACGAACGGCTGTTCAAAGGCAAATAAATGGCGCGGCTAACATTTAAAGACGTAGGTCAGGGTGATTCAGTCATCCTAGAATGGACGGATAATAACGAACACCACGTCGGTATTTTCGACTGTAACAGGAAAGGGAAAACCAATCCGGTCCTTGAGCACATTATTGCTAAGGGTTATCAACGTATTGACTTTATCATCCTTTCCCACCCGCACGAAGACCATTATTCCGGCTTCACCGAACTGCTGGAATATTGTTCGGCGCATGGCATTAAGATTGGCTGGTTTGGCAACTCGTCGTTCAATCTTAATAAGCAGTACTGGGTGCAGTTTGAACCTGGCCATGATGCCACCCAGGAGCTGGAAAAGATGCTTCAGCTAATCAGCAAGCTCCTTAACGAAGGGACGCTTGGAGATATAGCCCCCCTCCTGCAAGGGGTTACTTTAGAGTTGAGCGAGCACCTGACATTAAAAGTGCTGTCACCGGGGCATCAGGAAATGCAGCAATACCAGGAAAAAGTTGATTCTGACGCCGGAGCCAACAAAAAGGAAGCCAGTCAGGCAGCTAACCTGCTCTCCACAGTATTCCTGATTACTTCGGGCCAGAACAGGGCCTTGGTTACTGCTGATGCTGTTGCCGTTACATTCGAGAGAATCCACCGGCAGGCGTTGCTGCCGGCAGTCCCTCTGGCCCTGGTGCAGGCTCCGCATCATGGCTCCAAGAAGAACTACTCCGCTTCCTTCTGGGGTGGGTTGCTGAACGCTGAAGGCCGCCGGGCAGTGGTCTCGTCTGGTGTAAACGATAAGTACCGGCATCCGCACCTTGAAGTTCTGACTGAACTTGATGGACTAGGGTTTGCCATACATGCAACCAACATCATTTACGGGATGCAGGAATTCCTTACACTCAAGCAAAGGACTATCGTCCTAGATATGGCCAGTGATTTAATCGATAAGGATGGTGGTGATAAGGAGTTTGACCTGTAATCTACAGATTAGTGTGACAGAGTAGGAGCACCTACACTGATTGCACCTGTGGCACTTCGTATCCGTGTCGTAAAACGCTGTTTTGCAGGTAGAACACTTTGCCTTTTACTGCTTCACTAAACCGTAATTCCCCCTTCCTGACTTTAACCAGAAAGTCAGCATCTGCTGCACGGAGCTTCTTGTTCTTCTTCTCCCATGCCAGCAGGTGTTCAGCATCATCCAACGTGATAATCCGCCGGGTGGCAGCCGACGTGACGGCAGAAGCAGACTGTTCCGCATATAACTCGTCCAGAAGTTGCGGGTTACGGTCAAGCATCAGGTCGATAATGGCACGACCGTTTTCCAGTTCGCTGTCCGTCAGGGGACGGTTTTTATTGATGCTCAAGGCAATGTCAGTGCATTTACCCCGCTTATGGGGAGTCAGCAGGTCAGTCTGGCGGCCCCACTGCTCAATGATTTCCCAGGCTCTGGCACCCAGCCCGCGCAGGGATTCTTCCTCCTGCCGGCGTTCCTCGGCTGCCAGTTCATCATTACTGCGGCTGTACCGCTTCTTCTGCTGCTGAGGGTCGGCAAAATCATCGCTCAGGTCAGCCAGCATTTTTTGAAGGGTATTGCCAGGCAGGCCTTTGCTGACCAGCAGCTTCCAGTAATCTTCCTGCTTGGCACGCTCGCTGACCAGCTTGCCGCCCGCATTATCCAGCAGGAACCGGTCTACTACGTACAGCAGGCTACGGATAGCGCTGCGTAGATTGTCAGACACCTCCTGCTGCTTCCAGATTCGTAGCAGGTCAATCCGGCCGCCGGTCAGGTGATTGAGCCAGGCCAGGGTATAGGGAACCGTCAGGAATTTGAAGTCGCCGATTTTGGTAGCTCCCCGGCCATATTCTAGGTCGGCCGCCCGGAAGAGAATGGCTTTGGCTATCAGGTCCTCGAAAAAGACGTTGTTCGGCTGGAAATCCTTTTTCAGCTTCTCTTTCAGAAACTCCGCGTAGTTTTTCTGTGCGCCCTTGGCCACGAGGTGCGGGTAACCGCTCCACATATGCTCATATTTGGCCACCATCTCCTTGCTGAAAAGCTGCTTACGTGGGTTCTGTTTCTCAAACGCCGTGCGGCGGCTGCTTGACAGTTCCCGGTTGTAGGCCACCTTGTACTGCCCACGGGCGCGCTCGAAGAACCAGCGGGTTTGCAGCGAGGAGTCTTTGGCTGCCGGAGCCCAGCAGGTGCGGGAAATCTTCTCCAGCTGGCGGTTAAAGGCATTATTGGCCGACAGGTCGGCGGCCTGGATGCCGTTCTGGCTGTTGGCGTACTGCGAGATGAGCGGAATGATTTCATCCATCTCCTCGGGCCGGCGCAGCACCGTCAGCTTCATCTGCACGAACACCCCGGCAATGTCCGCCTTGTCTTGGCGCTGGGTTCGGAAGATAGCGGCCGTCGTCTGGCCCCCGTTGACAATCTGAAGGTCGCGCACCGTATATATCGCCCAGCCTCCGCCGGGCAGCTCGCGCATATCCACTTCCTCGGCCGTGGCCGCGATTCCGTTGTTATAGGCCAGAAAGCGGTGGGGAGCCGTGCGGATGGTATTGCGGATGCCTTTATTTACCCCGCCCGTGAAATCCAGAAAGGACCGCACATTCTGCTCCAGCAGGCGGGCTCCGTAGCGCTCATAGATTTCGGCCAGCATGGTACCCGGCAGAATGGCCAGGCAGGTCTGGTAGTCATCATTGCTCACCGGCATGGGCAGGCAGGCTAGCGGCTTACCGTAACCCTTCTCAAAGTCTATTACGATGGGTTCGCGGCGGTTGCGGCTGGTCCACAGGCGAAAGAACCTTTCCAAGTCCCACACATGGTACTGCACATGGAGCGTATCGCGCAGGCGGCGGTCCGGTAGTGCGGTATCGCTGCTCAGCCGGGCATTGGTCAGAATGAAGATGCGGGCGCGCACCACCTTGGCGGCATTCTCGAAAAGCACCTGCGCCAGGTCGTAGACCGGGGCTGATTCATCAAGCCTGTCCTGATAGCCGTTGAACACGTCTTTTAAAAACCGCTCGGACTGGTTGGCGGCCGTCGTCACCTCGCTTTTTGCAAACGAACGTATCTCTTCCCCTTCCTGAAAGAAGGTGATAAACAGGTCAACAGTTTCGAAATCCTCGCTCAGGGCGTAGCCGTTGATTTTATGCTGTATCTGATTGGCTTTATTAGCCTTGATACTGGTACAAACACGGGCATCCTCCGTTTCGCCGGCATCGGTCAGCATACCTATCAGGTATTCAGTAGCTTTTTCTTCCAGCAGCGCGCCGCCTTCCTCGGCTTCCGTCAGGGCACGGATTTCTTGGTTGAGGTCGGTTAGAAACCGGAGTTGTTCATCGGCATCAGACATGGGAATTCAATAGCGTAAGGAGCGTGTCGAAAGGAAGCACATAGGGCAGCAGCCGGTCAACTGCTACGGTGTAGGATAAGGACCCGACGCCGGGGCGCAGGTCAGCTACCCGGATGCGGGGGAATTCTTCGTGGACCTGTGCCAGGGTGGAATGCCGGACCCGGAAACCTTCCGTGTGGTAGCGGTCGGCCTGGGAGTGAAAATAGCCGGCCTGGTGCAGACGGGTTTCCAGCAGCTTGGCCGCTGCCGGGTCCGCAGCGGCCACTGTGGTCAGCTGTTCCACGAGCTGGGGCAGCGTTTCGCCGGTATTTTCGGCTACATCCAGAAACAGGTGCAGCAGGAAAAGATGGTCAAACGGACTCTCGTCCAGCTGTCCGGCTCCGCTGACTTGGAAGGACTGGCTGTTGCCGGAGCTGGTTTTGACTTCGACGGCATCGGGGCCGAAGTGAAAATCCTGAGGGTCGTGCAGCGGCCCCGTCCAGGCAGCCAGTACCGGTCCCGGGGCTATGCCGGCCAGCAGCAGCTCCCGCAGCAGGTACAGTTCCCCGAACAGGCCCTGCCGCGCCGGACCGCTCAGCCCGGCCGGATTGAACAGCCCGAACAGTTCCTGCCACCGGTTGAGTCTGGCCAGAAAAGCCCGCAGATAAGCACTGCCGTCGCGGGCCTCGCTCAGGGCCGCGACAATATCGGCCGCCAGAATGGAGAAAATATCGGAAAACCGCTCGTCCGTCAGAATAAGTGCCAGCTGAAAAATGGTATCCGGCTGGTCCGGGTCGGGCAGCGGCTCCAGACTAAGACCGGAATAGCGGTGGTCAGGAGCAATGCGCGGGCGCAGGCGGACCGGCAGGGCCAGCAGCAGCACCCGGCGCATCACTTCATTGCCGGGTACGTGCAGCAGGCCCGCTGAAAGCGGGTTGGCAGGCTCGGCCGGCAGACACGGTAAGGCCTCGACCTTTCCCGGTGCCGGGGGCGTCAGCAGCAGTTCTTTCCAGATAGCCTCCAGGGCGGCAGCCGTTCCGTCGTTAGTCATCATCCCGGGTTATCTGCTGGTCGGCTTCTTCGTCCAGTGTTTCATCATCCTCATTCGTGAATTCGGCCAGCAGCTGGGAATTGCCCATATAGGTAACTTTCCGGTCCCCCTTAAGCGCCGGAAAGCTGATAGCGTAACCCATTACCGGAATACCAGCTTCATAGCCAGCCGGCTCCGGGTTAAGCGGATACAGCAGCAGCAGTGCCTCAGCAGCCGGTCGTTTAAGCCGGATTTGCTCTCCGGAAGGATAAGCTGCTTTTGGTCGTTCTGCCCGGGTTGCGTCCAGCGCTTCTTTGACCTTGTCAGCGCCTAAATCCAGTGATTCATGCCGGGGGCTGATGATATGAGCTTTGGGAATAACATACTCGACAGTGCTGACTGTCTGGGTTTTATTCTTTCCGGCACCGGCGGCGTTGCGATAGGTAGTGCGGACCATGAGAGGCTCGTCATCAATAGTGAATGGCACCCACGGATTAACTACATTCTCCTCCGGAATATCAGCCTGCATCAGAATGATGGTCCAGCTGGTAAGCCGGTTATCCTGCTGCTGCTTACTGATATAATCGGTAAGTTTGCCCGATTCAATATTCTGTTGGGTCGTAAGATAGCTCAGCAGAAATTCCTGCACAGTCGCTGCCGCTACCCCACGCCAGGCATAGGGCTGTCGTCCAATCGGCACCGGTGTTCCGAGCTGATTAATCAGGTTCTGCACCACCTCGTAGTTGGTCTGAATAAACTTCGGGTCGTGGCGCGGGAAAGCATAGGTTTCCATGAGTTCCCCGGCAAAGCTGAGCTGAAGCGGCCATGCTCCCCGCATCCGGTTGGTCGCGGTAATCTGGAGCACGCCAGGCTTGGAGCGGATTTTCAGTCCGTACTCTTCCGGAGTACGGCGTTGCCGGACCATGCGGTCGAATTCAAGGCGCAGCTCCTCGGTGGCCAGCGTGATGTGGCGGTACCAGCTGGTGATTTCTGAAGTGGTAAACAGCCGGCACAGGTCTGCGTAGCCAGGCCGGTAGCCAAACCAGCGGCCCATCTGCATCAGCGTATCGTACATCCGTGATGCCCGCAGGTAATAGCTGACGCACAGCCCTTCCAGCGTCAGGCCACGCGAGAGCTTGTTACCGCCCACGGCGATAACAAACAGCCCGGTATCATCATAATCGCTGTAAGCCAAGGGCAGATGCAGCGTGTCACCTGTCCGGTCCGGGGTGCCGTGCACCACCCGCACCTTGATGCGCTCCAGCGCCGGTTTTAACTGTTTGCGAACCGCTTCCCAGCTCAGTGGCTTAATCAGATGGTCGTCAATCAGGTTTCTTTCAATAAACTGTTCGGTAACCGGCTCGTACTCGTTTTCCCAGATGGCTTTTAACGCCGGTTCCAGACTGTTTTTGCGCAGGGCCAGCTTGGAGCGGCAGTCACTCAGGTATACGCTGACCAGTTTACCGGTTTCATTCTGCCATTTCACGAACCGCGAAACATGGATGAGCATGGAGCTGTGCTGCCGCTGCTGGCCCCGGGCCAGCCGGGCGGCACAGGTCAGAAAGAAGTGGTTGATGGCATCTTCCAGCGAGTCCGGCAGGAAAGTAGGCGGGTCGTCGTCCTTCTTGTGTTTGTTGGGAAAGGCCGTCAGGTAATTATCGGTTTCCTCGTCGATTTCGTGCACCACCGGAAACACGTTCTCGTGCGAACCTTCCTCCTCATCGTCGGGCTCCCCGATGCCGAAAATCCGGTCGGGGCCCACGTAGTTGCTGGGTGGCGGGATGTTGACAATAAAATCCCGGGGGAACAGCTCCTGCCCGACCGCGGCATCCAGAGTATTGTGCCGGCCCTTGATGGTCAGGTTCAGCGCCTCGAAGTCAGTCCGGCTGAGCACCGGAATAAAAATGTTGGCAAAGGGGGTCGCGGTGTAACCCACGTAGGCTTTCTGCTCGAACAGTGACAGCAGTACCCGGATAGAGGCATTCACCGCCGAAATATTCTCCTTGCTGACGTTAATGGAAGCGTTATCAGCTTCGTCATCCACCAGCAGCAGTGGCATATCACTCAGCAAACGCTGCCCTTTTTCGATTTCCTCGCCCTTGGCTGCCAGCCATAGAATGAGATTTCGCAGGATGCTGACGTTCTTCTTGACCACTATCAGGACCGGGTCGGACCCGAAGATGGTCGCCGGCACGCTGTCGGCCAGTGAAGCTTTAAAATCGCCGTTGGGAGCGCTCGTGGTCAGGGAGTGGGCCGGCACCTTACGGTCCCGCTTTCCGACCCCAATCCAGTGATTGCCGGTGCGGTGCGTCCGGGCCGTCTGGGTGTTGTAGCCCACAAAGCCTTCGTCCAGCCGCTCCTGGGTCTGGCTTCGCAGGCTGCTGTGGATACCGGCCAGCACAATAATGAGCTTGTAACCGGCATCGGCGGCCTTGCATATGAGGCCGGTATAGTTGCCCGTCTTGCCGGACTGCACCTGCCCCACCACCATCCCCCGGCGGTCGAAGGGCTGGGTGTCGCGGGGATTGCTGAGCCGGTCCAGAATATCGTCGGTCAGGTCGCCGAGCTGGTCCACGGTGTGGGCGGCCATGCGGCGGTCAAATTGCAGGTAATCGCGGTAACGGTTCCAGAACTTCCACTTGACACCCTCCCGCGCCTTATCCAGCCACGGCGGCTGCCGCCTGGCCCGGTCTTCGAGAATGGCATAATCAAGCGATTTCACCCGGTAATAAGCCAGTAAATCAGCTTTGAGCCGGGCCGCATCTGCCTCCGGGTAGAGTATCCCGAGCCGGGTAACTGTTTCCTCGATGACAGCCGGGGTTTTGTGGGGTTTGGGCGTGAGCATGGTGATAGCCACGCTCAGCATTTCCTCGTGGGAATCGGACATCAGTCGGACAGCTTGTCAATCAGGTGAGGAAAGTAGTTAAAGGGCTCCATGTTGAGCAGCAACTGGCGCACCTCAGTGGCTGAGCGACCGGCTGCCCGGAAGTCCCGGAACATATCCTGAACAAGAGGCAGGATTTCCTGGTCGCTGACATTCTCGTAGGGCATCGCCTGCTCCCGGGGTTTCTCGGCCTCGCTGAGCACAATCAGGGGCACAGGAATCGTCTCCTCCAGCATCCGCAGCACCGCGTGCAGCATGGCTGAGGACTGCCCCTGCGCCTTGTCGAGCACATCCTTTACCAGCGGATGCTGGCGGTTGATGGTGTAGTGGCGCTGGCCCAGCCGGATATTCTCCTGCCAGACAGGGGTAAAACCGATACTGTGCGTGTGTTTCAGCTTGCGGCCCCGGGCGCGGTATACTTCCACGGCGCGGGTACGGGCCAGGGTTCCGATGCGCCGGAAATCATTCTGCAACGTGGCCGGCGGGAAGGACTGGGCCTTGCGGATATCAATCTGCCAGGCATCATCCAGCGTGTTAGGGAGGTCAACCATGATGCGGGCCAGTTTGCAGTGCTCCTCGCGCCGGAACAGGCCCAGCCAGTCCCCGGCCACCAGCAGCCGACGGTTGCGGTAGATGTAGAACCCCTGATGGGCATTCCAGCCGCGCAGCCCCCCGGCTTGGTCAAACAGGTCCGGGTGGGACAGTCGGCGGTGATGCGGGAGGATATAGGGCCGGATAACCACCTGTCCGCCGAACAGCGCTTCCTCTGATAATCGTTGGGTAGCTGGCTCGGCCGTCAGAAAAGGATTCCAGGGGGCCAGCTTTTCGCCGTTGACATAGATGGAAAGTCCGCCGTCCTCCAGATAGCGGTGGAATACCATCGCCAGATGGTGTTCCACCAACCGCACATACCGGCCAAATACGGCTTCGTGTTTCTCGCTGCCCGCTTGCAGGTCCCCGACCAAGCGGTCCATGTTTTCCCAGAAAACGATAGTACCCTGGGGCTTCGCGGCCAGCTGGGTAATCAGGTCTGCGTCCGATACGTGGCACAGCAGATTCCAGGCTTTCGTTTCATTCACGTAATCCAAGTCCCAGCACCGGTAGGTCACCTCTCCCCCTTTGGGTTTGGAAAGCACAGTGAAGCGCCGGCACTGGGAGAAGGAGGCCGTTTTCAGACCCAACCCGAACCGGCCCAGGTCGTCGCGATGCCGGACTTGGCCGGGGTGCCGGCTGCCTGGCCGCATGGCCTCACGCAGCTGGTCTGCATCCATACCCCGTCCGTTGTCCGAGATAACGAGCGTAGACTGCCGGCCCTGCCAGACCATTTCCAGCTGAACTTCCGTGGCCCCCGCTGCAATACTGTTATCAATAATATCAGCCACGGCTGTATCCAGCGTGTAGCCGATGGACCGAAGGGTTTCGAGCATGGAATCAGCACGCGGGCCGGCCTCCTCGAAAGGAATTGTCTCAAAGCTCATTGATAGCCGGCCTGTTGCCGGGACGTAGAAGTCCGATAGTGGTGGTATCGGAGGAGAGTAAGAGTTATATCAGATTTGGCATGGGGAAGAAAACAGCCCTGACACCTCCTGAATGAAGATGGCATCAGCTGTCTGACTAAAATCCGGACTAAAATGAGGTAAGAATCATGTCGGATTCTATTGCGCGTAGTTAAGCGCCAACTGCTTGTCTTTTTTGCCGGAGCGGCGTTTACCTACCGGAGAGTCTGGCCGCAGAAAATTTCCGACGCCATTCAGGGCATTGCGAACGCTCAGGGCTATTCGTTCACCCATTAGCGGCGGTACTGCATTACCAATCTGTTTCAGCGCTGAAGTCCGGGGCCCTTCAAAGTAGTAGTTGTCGGGAAACGACTGCAGTCTGGCTGCTTCGCGTACCGAAAGTGAACGTCGCTGTTTGACGTCCGGGTGAATGTAGTAATGACCGTCTTTACTGATATGTGCTACCACAGTCTGTGAGTAATGCATATCCGAGGCCACTACCTTGAATCTGTCAGTAAACTCCGTCTTGTTCTCGTGAAAAATCAGATGACTAGGTAATTCGCTATACCGCATTCGCTGATATTCATCACCCCCGTCGTTCCAGTGTTCAATAAACAGTCGGTAAATCTCCCGGTCTTCCTCTCGGTGTGGTCGGGCTTGGTGCCACGTTATCACCGGGCATTTCTGGCGTAAACCTGACCATTTGAGATATGGCGTACTGGTCTTTGGTTCGTAAGGCGTAGGCGGAAGAACCTGGCCTGGCTCCAGAGGCGGCAGGTCACTGAGCAGTTCTTCTACGGTGAATCGTTTCTGTTCTTCTGCCGTCAGGGTCCCGAATGCCGGATAGCCTAATGCAGGCTGGTCAAGACGCCAGCCGATGATAATCAGTCGCTCACGGCTCTGCAGCACCCCGAAGCTGCGGGCATTCCACTCCCGTACATCCATAGCATAGCCTGCTTCCAGAAACGTTTCCCGGATAAGGTCCAGTTGCTGTCCGTTCTTAAAGCTCAGCATGCCCAGCACATTCTCAAACACGAACATACGGGGGCGGTATTTTACCAGGAATTTCGCATACTGCAGGTAGAGCTTGCTGCGAGGGTCGTTTTCCATCACTGCGCGTCCCAGTCTGGCGCGTCCGGCAACGGAAAAGGTCTGGCAGGGCGGCCCTCCGATAATCAGGTCTACTTCCTGCTTTCCTTCCGGCAGTCGTTTCAGTTGCTGGTCAATCTTATCAAATATCCCCTGCCGCGTTTCTTCACCAATAGCCTCGTTGATTACTGAATCCAGTAATCCTGGCTTAATCTGTTTAATCAGGTTATACAATTCCTCGCGCGGGAGCTTGCCGCGCAGGTAATTGAAGTACGGCTGGTAATCCTTCTTCTCGTGCAGACAATACCAAGCCAGTCTTGTGCGGATGGTATCACAGGCATGGGCATCCATTTCCACGTGCGCCACCGGAGTGAAGCCCGCATTATGGAAGCCTTCGGATAAGCCACCTGCGCCCGCGAACAGGTCGATATAATTCATTGTCAACTAATTAGCGAAAATACTCGCTTTTCCAGCACACAAGTACGGGATTTTTCGGCCATTTGCCAGCAGCTTTAGCATTCCAGTTCATCCGATTCGGGGGCTGTCAGGGAATAAAAGAGCCTCTCCAGTGTACGCTCCCGGTACGGCGGCCGAAGCTCACATTCCCACACAACCAGCACCCGCCACCCCTGATTTTTTAATTCTGTCTGCTGGCGCTCATCGTTGGTTACGTTGCGCCCAATTTTTCCCATCCAGAACTCGGTCCGGGTTTTCGGCACCACGAAATACCGGCATCCTTCGTGCTGATGCCAGAAACAGCCATGCACAAAAATCACTGTCCGGAGTCTAGGAAACACCATATCAGGCTTTCCGGGTAGCCCTTTGACATGAATGCGGTACCGCAGTCCACGGCCGTGCAGGTACTGTCTCACCAGCATTTCCGGCTTGGTATCCTTGCCCCGTATGCGGGACATATTGAAGCTGCGTGTGGAAGGGGTATGAACGTCGGCCATCAGCAGGTAAACGTTACGGCAGCATAGAAGGTGCTTTTTGCTGAACACAACTCCACCAAGAACAAGCCTAACCGCAGGTCAGATATTCGCAGTTTCTTTCTTCCTTTACACGACAGTATCCCGTCTTCAGATGCCTGCAACATTATATCAACCGGCTGCTACCCCTCAGCCAGTATCAGACCAGGGATTGTGGATGCCCGGCGTGACGCCGGAATTCCGCGGCTCTGGAGACTTGGTGCCCGATTTGTTACGCTGCAGTCCCAAACTGGTCGATGTCTTGGCGAATGGCCCTGGCTACATAGTCTACTCTGTATTCGATTGCGAAGATGAAATAAATCCGGCCGCGATGGAAGTCGTTGGAAAGCTGGTTGGACACGCGTTTGATGCCGAAAACGAAGACGAGATATTACGGGGACCGGTTCTTGTCGTCTTGGCCGGACGTACACAGGTACCATAATTTACTCGTGCCGCTTCTACCACCAGCCAAAAACTACTGGTGAGCGGCATAGTGGCTGTAGTTCTGATACTTGCTTCTGAATGCTTTTTTAGTCCGCACTATGTCACAGCCCGCAGAGATTCTGGAATCAATACTTGATGCTGAACTGGAAAAGTTCTCGGAGATAAGCGGATTGCCGGGAAGCGCTGTGGTCAACATTGTCCGGGAAATGGACATTGTCTACCTCTACCTGCGTAGTAGCGGGCAGTTTGACACTGCCTATACAGACTATTTCGAAACCATCCATCAGTATGGATGGCCGTTGCTGCTCCAAGCATGGTATTCCAAAATTGAGCAGTCAGATTTTCAGCAAGTCCTGTACTCAAACAACGATATTACTGCCTGGGCCGACTCTGTGATTCATGCAACCGGTAAGCTCGCTTTTGCCCGCCAACTGGTGATGTTCTGCAAAATGGGTTTTGCCTCAATCAGGCAGCCAACTGAAAGCGAGTTTGTATTTGCTACTACAGAATCCTATTCCAATGCTGAATTTTTCGACTTGAATGACTGGCGGTTTGTTCAGAATCACATAGTCGGGCAGCTTACAAGTCGAAAAGCAAATAAGGACAGGTTTGATGCAGACCGGGTCTACAAACGGGTTATGCTTTCGGTCAAAAGCCCTGACAAACGAACCATTGCCTATCAGGCAACTCCCTATGTTACGGAATACTTCATCCAGCAAGGTCGGTACCACATTTTCCGCAAACAGGTCCATGACGATTTTGATGAAGCAGACCTGTTTGGACAGGTACCCTATGGGGCCTATGTGACGATGGTCGAGTACCTAGCTGGCTTGGCGTTGCTGCACAAGTCGTTTTGTGAAGCGGCACACAAAAAATATGACCGACTGGAACTGCGGAATATTATATCCTTATTCTGCTCCAGAGAAAATATTATAGCCGACCTCGCCCGCTACCTGGACCGTACCGTGCAGGAAGTCAGCAGTATGTTGAATCATATTACGCTGAATAAAGACAATTATCAAGCTTACCTTACAATTCCCCGCGTAGCTCCTCCGCCTTTCGTTCAGGTATCTGATTCGCAACTGCTGCGTTCGACCGCTGGATGCCTCAATAATCCTTTCCAGTTTCTGAACCATGAGTTGAAAAGAACCTGCGCCCTGGATTATTCCAAAGCAGTGAACAATCGGGAAGACCGGTTCAGGAGAATGATATTCGGCTTCTTCACAGAGGACCGCTTCGTGCGCATTCCAGTCGAAATACGCATGTCCATTGACGGGCGCGAAACGGATATTGACGCAGTTGTCTTTGATAAGACAACCAAGTCATTGGGGCTATTTCAGCTTAAATGGCAGGACCCATTTGCCAACTCCATGCAAAAGCGGCGCAGCGTCATCAGCAATCTCCAGAAGAACGCTTTGAGTTGGCTTGACAAAGTGGTGACGTGGGTAGAGCGGAACGATGTGAAAACGACCCTCAACGCACTGCAGATTACCCGGCATTCCCCGGCAGAAAATGCGATAGGCAACGTCTATTTCTTTATTATCGGTCGTCACAGTATCCATTTCACAGGGGTTGAGCAGGACGAGCGAGCCGCTTGGGGCTCTTGGCCACAGTTATTAGCCGGAGCTGCCCGTATCGCCAAGCAGGCGACCGAGTCCGACCCGATTCAGCACATACATAATCGCCTGAAGCACGATGCGCCACGGTTGAGAATGGAGCGTGAAGGTTCTCCGGTACTGGCCGATTTTAACCTCCGGTTTGAGAACTTTCAGATAAGCCACCAAAGCCGAGCTAAGTAGTGCCTGTGGTTAAAGTAAGCTTCGGCGAGCTGCTGGCCTGGCGGGCGCGCTGCGCACGGCCAGTAGCAGCTTAATTGCAAGACTACGCTTATTGCTTCATTAAATACGCACTCTCAGTCAGGAGATGTAAGACAGGCAAGTTGCATCTGAAAAGTAGCCAGCGCCGCCCCATCCGGCAACAAAAACCGTTGGCTCGGGCTATCCGGCGGAAACTGCAGCAGCTCGTTCTGCACGTCGAGGCTCCGCAGCAGACGATGCAGCAAGCGGGGTTCCTCTTTCTTCAGGTTACCGTTTTTCAGGTTGATAATGGTGGTGTAGGGAAACCTGTGGGCCTCGCAAAAAGGCAGCAGTCCGCCCCGGGCAATCATTTTCAGCCGGTTCTGGGCGTAGAGCAGCGCGTCCTGATAGGGCAGGGCCAGGCTCAGGTCGGGAAAGCTCAGGGGCGCTACTTCCGGCCCGCGTTTTTCTTCTTCCATGCTTTGTAGCTTTTAATCATTTCGGCGGCCTGCTCGGCCGTGGTGGCCCGGGCCTGCGCTTCCGTACAGTCGGGCTTAAACTTAGCTTTTACCTCCCCATCGGTGACGTAGAAGCCCCACTCGTTGCGGCCAATGGTATACTTACCCACAGTGGCCAGCACGTTCTTGGCGGCCTCCGCCTGGGCTTTGATGAGGTAATTGACGGCCAGCGCCGGGGTAACGGCCGCGGCCGATATGCCGGCCGGCACGTTGAAATACTGCTCGCGCCACTTCAGGTACACCCCTTTCGGCCCCTGTCCCACCACCACCGGCTTGCCCTCGTGCTGGCCCACCTCGCGGGGAGCCGACGCCCGGCGCTGGGTAATGAGGTCCTGGGCCTGGGCCTCGCTCAGCTGCGCGGGGCTGATGCTTTCGGGAATGTTGTAGTATTTCTCGGCGTGCAGGATATAGGGGCCGTTTTTGCCGGTGCCCACCAGCATCTCCGCCCCTTCAAAGTGGCCGACGAGGCGCTTTTGCAACTCAGCCCGGTCCGGGGTGAGCTGGTCGGCGGCGGCCACCCAGCTCAGCAGGTTCTGGTCGAACATCGGCACGAACTGCTGGTAGGTCTGTTGGCCCCGGGCAATCTTATCGAACACGGCCTCGCAGCCGGCGGTGAACTTGTAGTCCATCACCTTGGGGAAGTGGCGCTCCAGAAACTCCGTGACCTCGGTACCAGTGGCCGTGGGCAGCAGCTTATCCTTATCGGCCCCCAGCGTCTCACTGCGCTGGCTAGTGGTCAGCTGGCCACCCTGCCAGGTCAGGACCTGCGCGGTGAGCTTCTTGCCCGCCACGCTGCCGGTGCTGATGTACTGGCGGGCGAAAATCGTGCGCAGGATAGACGCATAGGTGCTGGGCCGGCCAATGCCCTGCTTTTCCAGGTCCGCGACCAGGGTGGCCTCGTTGTAGCGCCTGGCGGGCCGGGCGAAGCTCTGGCGGGCCTCCAGCTTTACCAGCGTCAACGCTTCGCCTTCCTGCACCGGGTATTTAAGCGTCGTTTCCGCCTCGTCGTCGGGCTCCTCCCCTTCTTCCTCGGCGTCCTGGTACACGGCCAGGTAGCCAGGGCGGGTGAGTACGCGGGTGGAGCTGGTGTAGGTGTCAGCGGCATCGGCCGCCGGCGCGAGGGTTATGGTGGTCTGGTCGCACTGGGCAGCCAGCATCTGCGAGGCCAGGGCGCGGGTATAAATCAGCCGGTATAGCGCCTGCTCATCCGGCGTGTCGCCGGCGTGGGCCTGCTCCCAGTGGGTGGGGCGGATAGCCTCGTGGGCCTCCTGCGCGCCGTCCTTGTTTTTGGTTTGGCGGGCCTGGAACTGGCCAGCCCCGAACTGCGCCGTAATCTGCGCCTGGGCCTGCTGGGTGGCCTCCTCGCCCAGGTTCACGCTGTCGGTACGGATATAGGTGATGTGGCCGCCTTCGAACAGTTTCTGGGCCAGGTCCGACACCTTCTGCACGGTAAACCGGAGCTTTTTCACGCCTTCCTGCTGCAGCGTCGAGGTGGAGAAAGCCGGCGCGGGCTGGCGCTCCACCGGCTTTTTCTCCACGCCCAGCACGCCAAAGCCCGCGCCGCGGCCGACCTGCAGCAAGTAGGCCTGCGCCTGGTCGAGCGCGG
>NZ_BAAGZM010000006.1:0-26929 GCF_054778495.1 Hymenobacter agri | reverse complement strand
CGCTCGGCATGACGACCTAAGGAAACCTGTTTACTTCACCGGCGACGACACGCGCGGCGCGTCCGGGTCGTTGGGGCGGGGCTTGGCGGGCGGGGGGCCGGCTGGCTTGGCGGGCGGGGTGAATGCCTTCGTTTGCACGGCCTGGCCTTCGGTGAGGGTTTCGGCGGGGTTCAGCACCAGTAGCTCGCCGCCCTGCAGGCCCTGCGTTACTTCAATCTGGTTGCCGAAGTCGCGGCCGGGGGTGATGGGCTGGTAGTGAATTTTGCCGTCGCGCACGGTAGCCACGCGGCTGTCGGTACCGCCGGGCACCAGCGCATTGGCCGGGATGATGATGCTGGGCGCGGTGCGCGGCAGGTGGAAGCGCACCTGGGCGTAGGAGCCGGGGCGCAATTGGCCGGCCGCGTTGGGCACCTGCACTTCGGTGAGCAGGGTGCGGGTGTTGGGGTCGAGCGCCCCGGCATCGCGCACTACCTTGCCTTCGAAGGGCTTGCCCACGAACTCGGGCACCAGGTAATCAGCCGTCATGCCGGTTTTGATGGCGGGGGCAAAGTTCTGCGGCACCTGCACGAAGGCGCGGAGCGTGCCGGTCTGCTCAATCTTGAACAGCTGCGAGCCCGGCGCGTTGCTGCTGCTCACCAGGCTGCCCACTTCCACGTTACGCTGCGTCACGATGCCGCTGAACGGGGCCTTGATGTGCCGGAAGCTCTGTTGCGCCAGCAGCTGCTGCAGGGCCGCCTGCTGCACGGCAAATTGCGAGCGGGCCACGTCCAGCTCCTGCTTCGAGATGGCGCCGGGCAGGGCCACCCCGGCCAGGCGATTGTAGCTGGTTTTGGCCAGGGCGAGGTTGGCGCGGGCCTGGGCCACCTGCTGGTCGAGCTCGGGCGTGGTCACTTCGGCCAGTTCCTGCCCGGCGCGCACCTTCTGGCCGATGTCGGCGCTCCACGATTTCACGAAGCCATTGGCCTGGGCAAACACGAAGGTTTCGCGCAGACTTTTGGTATCGGCCGGTAGGGTGACGGTGGTGGTGTCGGGCGCGGCTTTAGCGGGAACGACAGTCACGGTTGGCGTGGCATCGGTCACTTGCTGCGCCTCGGCGTTGCGGGCCTTTTCTTGCTTGTGGCGCGGCAGGTAGCCGAGCAGAAACAGCCCGCCGAATACCAGCAGCACGATGAAAATTATCAGCCAGAACCGGCCGGAGGATTTGGTTTCGGACATTATTTGGAAGTGTCGGAGCGGAAAGCAGCATTAAAGACTTCGCCCTCCGCGTCAACCTCACCCCCTGACCCCCTCTACAAAAGAGAGGGGGCACCGGAGATGCACGGTTGACAATCGTCAGGCTCCCCTCTCTTTTGGAGAGGGGCCGGGGGTGAGGTTTGGCGTGGCGGCGTTCGGCGAGCTAAGCCGCTTCCGCCTTCACCGGCGCGGCCTTCTTCAAATACGAGAACATAATCGGGACAAAAAACAAGGTCGTTACCGTGGCCAGCATGAGGCCGCCAATCACGGCGCGGCCGAGCGGGGCATTTTGCTCGCCGCCCTCACCCATGCCCAGCGACATGGGCAGCAGGCCGATAATCATGGCCAGGGCCGTCATCAGCACCGGGCGCAGGCGGGTGAAGCCGGCATCCAGCGCCGCGTCGCGCGGGCTCAGGTCGGGCTCCTCGTCGCGGCGCTCGTTGGCGAAGGTGACGAGCAGAATACTGTTGGCCGTGGCCACGCCGATGCACATGATGGCGCCCATCAGGGCCGGCACGCTCAGGGTGGTTTGCGTCACGAATAGCATCCACAGGATGCCGGCCAGCGCGCCCGGCAGGGCCGTGATGATGATGAGCGGGTCGAGCCAGCTCTGAAAGTTCACCACCATCAGCAGGTACACCAGCACGATGGCGCCGGCCAGCCCCAGGCCCAGCCCGGCAAACGACGTGCGCATGGAATCGGCCTGCCCACGCAGGGCCAGGGTGGTGCCCTTGGGCAGTGTCTTCTCGGTGTTGGCCAGAATCTTGCGGATGTCCTTGCTCACGCCGCCCAGGTCGCGGCCGCTCACGCTGGCGTACACGTCCACGGTGCGCTGGATGTTGTAGTCGGAGGCTACGGCAGTGGTTTGGGTGCGGCGCAGGGTGGCGAAGTTGCTCAGCAGCTGGGCCTGGTCCTGGCCGGCGCCGGTTACGCCGATGTTGCCCACTTCGTCGAGCGTGGAAAGGGCCCTGGGCGGGGTTTGCACGGCTACCTGGTAGCTCACGCCGGTAGTCGGGTTCAGCCACTGGCTGGGCGAAGTCTGGGAGCTGCTGCTCAGGTTCACGAGCACGTTGTTGGCGATGTCGCGCTGCGAGAGGCCGGCCTCCTGGGCGCGCACGCGGTCGATGTCGAGCCGAATCTGGGGCTGGTCGAAGGCCTGGTACACGAAGGCATCGACCAGGCCGGGAATCTTCTCAATCTTCTGCTTGATTTCGCTGGCGATGCGCTGGTTGGCCGCCTTGTCGCGCCCGATTACCTGAATGTCAATTGGGGCGGGCAGGCCAAAGTTTAGCGTTTGGTTCACGATGTCGGCCGGCTGGAAGAAGATGGTCAGGTCGGGGTACTGCTTGCGCAGTCGGCGGCGGATTTCGTTGATGTACTCGCCGGTGGGGCCGTGCTCCTCCTTCATGCTCACCAAAATCTCGCCGTCGCCGGCTCCGATGGTGGGGTTGTCGCTCAGCAGCAGGTTGATGGGAATCACGGGCAAGCCGATGTTGTCGAGCACAAGGTCCAGCTCTTCGGCCGGAATCACGCTGCGAATCACGCCCTCCACTTGCCGGAAGCGGGCTTCGGTTTCCTCCACCCGCGTGCCGGTGGGCACCCGCACGTGCAGGCGCAGCTGCCCGGCATCCACGGTGGGGAAGAAGTTCTGGCCGATGAGCGGAAACAGCCCCAGCGAGCCAATAAACAGCACCGCAAACGCCAGCACTACCTTCGGCCGGTTGCTCAGGGCCCAGTCCAGGGCCTTGCCGTAGCCGCCCCGGAACTTCTCGAACTGGTGCTCGAAGCCCTTGTGCAGCTTCCACACCCAGCTTTTGGTGATGCCGTCGGCCGACTTCCGCTCGTCGTCGGTAATCTCGTTCTCAGCCTCTTCCTCGGACGTGCCGCTGGGGTGGGCCTTCTCGAACTGCTCGCGACGGATGCGCTCCAAATCGCGCTCCACCTGCGTCACGGGCTGTCCGTTGCGCACCAGCTGGCTGGGCAGCTCGGGCTCCTCCTGCGCGTGGTAGATGGGCAGCTCCTTGCGCAGCAGGTACATTACCAGCGTGGGCACCAGCGTCCGGCTCAATACATAAGAGGCCAGCATGGCGAAAATCACGGCCGTGGCCAGCGGTGCGAAGATGGCCGACGCCACCCCGCCCAGGAAAAACACCGGCACAAACACGATGCAGATGGCCAGCGTGGCCACCAGCGCGGGCGTGGCAATCTGCTGCGCGCCATCCAGAATGCTGCGCTTGAGCAGCTTCTTCATGCCCATGTTGCGGTGGATGTTCTCGATTTCCACCGTGGCGTCATCCACCAGAATACCCACTGCCAGCGAGAGCCCGCCCAGCGTCATGATGTTCAGCGTCTGCCCCAGAATATTCATCACGATAATGCTGACCAGAATACTCAGCGGAATACTGGTCGCAATGATGAGCGTGGACCGCCACGAGCCCAAAAACAGCAGAATCATGAGGGCCGTGAGGGCCGCCGCGATGCAGGCCTCCACGATTACGCCCTTGATGCTGGCCCGCACGAAAAACGACTGGTCGAACAGCAGCTTGATGTTGAGGCCGGGTGGGGCGTTGGCCTGGATATTGGGCAGCGCCTTTTTTATTTTGTCGATGATGTCGAGCGTGCTGGCCGCGCCGCTTTTCAGAATCGGAATAATAGCCGTGCGGCGGCCGTTCTGGCGCACGATGTTGGTTTGCACGGCCGCGCCCTCGTGCACAAACGCCACGTCGCGAATGTAAGTCGTGGTGCCATCCACAGTCTTGATGGGCAGGTCGTTGAGCGTGGCGATGGCCTCGGGGCTGGAGTTCAGCTTGACGTCGTACTCGCGGTCGCCGATTTTGGCCGAGCCGGCCGGAATAATCAGGTTTTGGGCCAGCAGGGCCTGCACCACGTCGTTGCCGCTCAGGTTGCGGCCGGCCAGCTTGTCGGGGTCGAGGTCGACCATAATCTGTTTCGGTTTACCACCATTCGGCAGCAGCACCGAGGCGCCCTGCACCACCGCCAGCCCCGGCCGAATGAAGGCGTTGGCCGCATCAAACAGGTCCGACTCGCCCAGCGTTTCGGAGCTCAGCGAAGTCTGGGCAATCGGTACATTCGAAGCTGAATAGCGGATGATGAGCGGCGGCGTAATGCCGGTGGGCAGGATGCGCAGCAGCGTCTGAGTGATGGCCGTAATCTGGGCCACGCCGGCGTCGGGGTTGGTACCGGGCTGGAAGAACACCTTGATGAGGCCGACGCCCTTCAGGCTCTGGCTTTCGAGGTGCTCCACGTTGTTCACGGTGGTGGTGATGGACCGTTCCACGGGCGTAACGATGCGCTGGTTCATTTCCTCGGGCGAGATGCCCGAGTAGCCCCACACCACACCCACCACCGGAATCGGAATGTCGGGAAAAATGTCCACCGCCATTCGCTGAATGGTGATGGCGCCGCCCACCAGTATCAGCAGCGCCATCACCACGAAGGTGTAGGGGCGCGCCAGCGCGAGTCTAACTATCCACATATCGTCCGTTGTCTGATTGGCCGCGCCGCCGCCGTAGCCGCAAGGGTCCTCAACTCCAATTCGGGGGTTTTTGTTGAGATAATAGCGCAAAATTAACCTGCTCCGGCCGCGAAGGCGGTTTTCATCGACGGGAAAGCCTTATTTCATCGACGGAGCGCGCGCATTCTTCGCAACGCTGGTGGCCGCCCGCAGCAGGGATGGGGCCAGTCCTGCATCACCCGAAACTTACCCGGCCACCCCGGCCGCCGCTTTCGCCTGGTAGCTCAGCCGCAGCAGGCTCGGCAGCACCATGGCCAGCAGCGGCAGGGCCAGCAGCAGCACGGCGCTGCCCGCGTAGAGCAGCGTGGCCGCCTGCATCAGCAGCGACGAGCCGTTGGAGGCGCCGGTTTTGGTGAGCTGCAGCATGTCCATCATCAGCAGGCCGTACATCGGAATGGCAAACAGGTAGCTCATCGTGCTCTGAATGATGGCCATTATCATCAGCAGGCCAAACGTCGACCACCATTTGCCCTTAATCAGGTAGAAGCATCGGCTCAGGGCCTGCGTCGGGCCCAGGTCTTCGAGCCACAGCACCGGGAAATACAGTGCCAGACAGCCCGCCAGCCAGAAAATGGCCGCGTACAGCACGAAGATGAGCAGGAACATCCACTTTATCCCGCCCACGGCCGTAATGCCGCCCAGCACCATCAGGGCGCCTATCCAGACCATCAGGGCGCCTATCCAGAGGGCCATCAATAGCAGGCAGGCCAGCAACATGCGGCCCAGGCGGGGGCGCAGCCAGGCCCATACCTGGCGGGGCTGCACGGTTTCGGCGGCCGACAGGTGCAGGCGCACGCGCAGGTAACTATACACCGTGGCGCTCAGCAGCACCAGCGTAACGAGGCCACCCAGTACCGTGAGGCCCATGCCCACGCCGCCCCAGCCGCGGTACATAGCCAGCGGGTCGACGCCGCGCATGGCGCCGCCGCCCCGCCGGGCCGCGCTGAAAATGCTGGAGTAGAAACCTGCTGCCTTGCCCATAAACAAGGCCAGCCCGATGCCCATCAGCAGCGCCCCGGGCAGCGTGAAATAAGCCAGGCACTTCACAAAAGGCTTGAACTGCGAGCTGAGGAAGTCGAACGTGGCCGACACTTTCGCGCCAAAGTCGCGCTCGCGGCGAAAATCGGATTCCTGGGTAAAGGAAAGTTTCATCGAATTGCAGAAAGGAAGTGGGGGTAGGGCTGGGAAAAATTGAAAAACCAGAACGTCATGCAGCGCGCAGCGAAGCATGACGTTCTTTTAGGCTCCGTAAACAGCCCATTGCCAAAGCTACATCCGGCGCGCCAGCCGCCGGCGCACCTGCCCGGGGTAAATGCCGAAATACCAGCCGATGAAGGCCGCCGACGCGCCAATAATGCCCAGGCTGGCCGCCAGCGGCATTTCGGTGTGGCGCGTCACGAAGCCTTCCAGAAAGCCAGCCACTACGAAAATGGGCACCAGGCCCAGGGCCAGCTTCACGCCATCGCGCGCGCTGCGCCGAAACGACTCGGCCCGCGAGTAAGTACCCGGAAACAGAATACCCTTGCCCATCACCAGCCCCGCGCCGCCGGCCAGCACAATGGCCGAGATTTCGAGCGTGCCGTGAATCCAGATGGTGAGGAAGGATTGCAGGCCTACGCCTTTTTGAAAGAAAAAATACTGGAATGAACCCAGCATCATGCCCGTGCGAAACAGCTCGACGATGGAGCCCACCCCGCCGGCCACGCCCAACACGAACACCCGCAGCGCCACGTAAATGTTGTTGAGCGTGATGCCCAGAAACATCACCGTTTCCCCGCCCGACTTATATACGCCCATCGGGTCGCCTTTGCGGATGTTCTCCAGCGTCATGTTCACGTAGCCGTCGCCGAGCACCACGCGCACAAACCGGTCGTCGAGCGCCGCCGACAGCGCCCCAATGGCCGTGAACACCACGAACAGCAGCGCCGCCACCCGCAGCGTGCGGTGGTGCCGGGCCACCAGCAGGGGCAGCTCCTCGGCCCAGAATTGGCCGAAGCGGCCGGTTTTTTCGGGCTTGTTGCGGTACAGGTTCTGGTGCAGCTTGCCGGCCAGTCCGTTGAGGTAGGCCGTGGTCTGGCTGCCGGGGTAGAAGGTTTGGGCGTAGGCCAGGTCGTCGGTCAGGGCTACGAAGCGGGCGGCCAGCTCGTCGGGGTTGCGGGCGGGCTGCTGCTCGTACTGCTGCCAGCGCGCCTGGTTCTGGCGCAGGAAAACGGGTTCGCGCACGGGGAGGAAAGGGAATGAGGGTGGGCGGGTAGGAGGGCAGGGGGCTGAATTTGGCGGGATGATATCCAGCTTTTTCCTTTTGTAAAAGCGAAGAAACTAGATTTGGGCTTTCGCTCATCTTCTATTCGCGTGTCATCCTGAGCGCAGCGAAGGACCTTATCACGGCAGCAAGACTAATTCTGACTTGGTAAGGTCCTTCGCTGGGCTCAGGATGACAGCTGGTTTTCCTTCCTAAATGTCTTCCATCCGCGTCCACACTGCCCAAAACGTCACCCTCGAATATGAAGTCGCCAGCTTGGGCGACCGCATTGTGGCGGCCATTATCGACAATGTTGTACTGTGGGCCTGGGTCATCGCCTGCGCCCTGGTCGTTTTCAACGTGCTGCGGGTCGGCGGTGGGCGCAGCGACATTGGCAACGTGGCAGCCATAGTGGTACTAGGCTTGTTGGCCGGCATTCCCTACGTGTTCTACAACCTCATCTGCGAGGTGTTCTTCAACGGGCAGAGCATCGGTAAAAAGGCCCGCGACATCCGCGTGATGCGCCTCGATGGCACAGCCCCGCGCCTGGGCGACTACCTGCTGCGCTGGCTGCTGCGCATTGTCGATACCAGCCTGCCGGTCATCGGCGGCTTCGTGGCCATGATAACTATTGCCATCAACGGCAAGGGCCAGCGCCTGGGCGACCTGGCCGCCGGTACCACCGTCATCAAGCTGCGCCGCGTTGCCGCCCAAAGCGCCGCGTTGCCCGAGTTGCCCGTCAACTACCAGGTTGTCTTCCCGCAGGCCGCCCTTTTGGAAGACCACGACCTGGCTCTCGTACGCCAATTGATGCAGCGCGCTGCCGCCCGCGAAGACTACGCCCTGCTGAACGAAGTCGCCAACAAAGTGAAGGCCTTGACCGGCATTCAAACCACCCTGCCCGACGACGCATTTCTGAAAACCGTGCTGCGCGACCACGCGCATCTCGCCGCCCACGGGAGTGGCTATTGAGGCGAAAGAGCGAAAAAAGAACGTCATGCTGAGCTAGCTCAGCATGACGTTCTGAGGAATTTCTAACCAGCGTCCGTTAAGCGAACTGCTGAAAATTGGCCTCGTCGCGCCAGAAAGCACGACAGTCGCGAACGAGGTTTTTCAAAAAATCCTCGTCCTGTTTCAGGCTGCGCCATTCGCCCATGCCCATTTTCTCGCACAGCTTGTAGAAGTTGTCGCCCTGACCTTTCGAGCCGGGCACTTTCACGAGGCAGCTCAGCGGGGGGCGGCCGGCCTCGTACTCATTCGTTGAGATTTCGGCCAGCATTTCGTTGAGGCGGGATTTTTCGTGCGAAATATCCAGATTCAGGCCCAATTCGGCTTCCTGCACCAGCGTGAGGTAGCTAACGGTTCCGGATTGTTGCCGGGCATAGCGAATGAGATATTTGCGGATGCGACCTGTCATGGTGGGGATTTAGGGGAGCAAAAACCGTTTTGGGGGCTGAAAAATAGCACACCCCGCCGGTATTTCCGGTGAGGGCAGGCCACTATCTCGCGGCCAACGCGGCCGGCTCCTAGCCACAATCATTCCAATCCAATGCCACGATGACTCGATATTGAATTAAAATTCTTATTATGAGTGTGTTATATTTTTACGGGCTTTGGCTTAACGGCTAAAAGGCGAAGTGCCCCGAATTTTTAATTCGGCCGGCTGAATGAGTGGCCGAACGGCCTGGAACTCGTGCAACGGGCCGAATTAAAAATTCGGGGTACTTCGCCTTTTGGTAAATCGCTACTTGCCCTGGCGGCGGCGCAGTTCTTTTTGAATCAGCAGAAACTCGCGGCTGCTTTGGCCGGCAATGGCCGTGTTTTCGTCGGCCCGGCGCAGCAGGTAGGGCATCACAGCGGCCACGGGGCCATAGGGCAGGTACTTGGCCGTGTTGTAGCCGGCATTGGCCAGGTTATAGGTGAGGTTGTCGCTCATACCATAGAGCTGGGCAAACCAGATGCGCTCGTCGCCAGGGGCCAGGCCGGCCTGCTGCATCAGCTGGGTGAGCAGCAGCGAACTGGCCTCGTTGTGGGTGCCAGCGCAGAAGCTGATGCGGTCGACGTGCTGCACGCAGTAGCGCAGGGCCTCGTCGTAGAGGTCGTCGGTGGCCTGCTTGCTGGAGTTGATGGGGTTCTGGTAGCCGCGCTGCTTCGCCACGCGGGCTTCCTTTTCCATGTAGGCGCCGCGCACCAGCTTGGCGCCCAGGTAGTAGCCGGCTTCGGCAGCCTGGTCGTGGGCCTGCTTCAGGGCGTCGAGGCGGTCGTGGCGATAGAGCTGGTAGGTGTTCCACACAATGGCCTTCTCGCGGTTGTACTTGGCCATCATGTCATAGGTCAGCAGGTCGATGGTGTGCTGGAACCAGCTCTCCTCGGCATCGATGAACAGGCGCACGCCGTGCTGGTGGGCGCGGGCGCACAGGGCCTCCACGCGGGCCAAGGCGCGGTTGTGGGCCGCTTCTTCGGCGGGCGTGAGCAGCTGGCCGGCCTGAATTTTCTCCAGAATAGCCACGTCGGCCACGCCGGTTACCTTGAACACCGAGAACGGAATGTTGGGCGAGCGGTGGGCTTCGTCGATGGTAGCCAGCACCTCGTCGCGGGTGCGGTCGTAGCTGGCGTCGCTGCCCTCGCCTTCCACCGAGTAGTCGAGGATAGTGCCGATGTGGTACTTGCCCAGCTCGGCCGTAACCGGGCGGCACTCAGCAATGGTTTCGCCGCCGCAGAATTGCTCGAAGATGCTGTGCTTAATGAGAAACTTAGTGCCCGGCAGGCCCCACTTCAGCGCCGATTTCATCAGGCCACTGCCCATTTTCACGAGGCTGCCATTGTTCATGGCCGCAAACAGCGCATACACCTTGCGCAGCTGCGCGTCGGACTTAGAGGCGAAGGCCACGCGGGTATCGTCGAAGGAAAGGGGCGGGGCCTGGGTGATGGGGGCGGGCGTCATACGGGGTGGTTGCTGGTTTTTGGTTGCTTATTCCTCTGGTTGTCTTTCCGGAATCTGACGGTGGATGCGCCTGACTGGCAACAAAAAACCAGTAACCAGAAACCAACAACCAACTAATGGGGCGGGCAAACGATGGCACAAAGGTAAAAGGCAAACAACCTTTTGGCCGATAGAGTTACGTTTGCGGCCCCGCCCGGCAGGGGCGCAACTTCTAAACTCCCGGCTTCATGGCTTCCGTTCCCGATACGTATTTCACCCGCTTGCTGGCTCGCAAAGGCCAGCCCATTCTCATTGCCGGCCCTTGCTCGGCCGAAACCGAAGCTCAGGTAATGGCTACTGCGCAAGGCCTCAAGGCGTTGGGTAATATCGACCTATTTCGGGCCGGCATCTGGAAGCCGCGCACCCGGCCGGGCTCGTTCGAGGGCATGGGCGCCACGGCCCTGCCCTGGCTGCAGCGTGTGAAAGCCGAAACCGGTATTCCCACGGCCATTGAAGTGGCCACGCCGCGCCA
Source organism: Hymenobacter agri (assembly GCF_054778495.1). NCBI lineage: Bacteria > Pseudomonadati > Bacteroidota > Cytophagia > Cytophagales > Hymenobacteraceae > Hymenobacter > Hymenobacter agri. The sequence goes on along the minus strand of NZ_BAAGZM010000006.1, from coordinate 16,464 downwards.
CGTGGAAGAAGCGTTGGCGCACGGCATCGACGTACTCTGGATTGGCGCGCGCACCACCGTGAACCCCTTTGCCGTGCAGGAGCTGGCCGATGCCCTGGCCGGCACCGGCGTGCCCGTGATGGTGAAAAACCCGGTGAACCCCGACGTGGCCCTGTGGGCTGGCGCATTGGAGCGAATGGAACGGGCCGGGATTCGTGATTTAGCGGCTATTCACCGCGGGTTCAGCACGTTTGCGCCCAGCCGCTACCGCAACGCGCCCACCTGGATTCTGCCCATCGAGCTGAAAACGCGGTTTCCGCACATTCCGCTCATCTGCGACCCCAGCCACATCGGCGGCCGGCGCGACCTACTGCTGCCCATCGCCCAGAAGGCCCTCGACCTCGACTACGACGGCCTCATCATCGAAACCCACCCCGACCCCGACCATGCCCTGAGCGACGCCGAGCAGCAGGTGACGCCCCAGCGCCTGGGCGAAATCCTGAGCGAGCTGAAATACCGCTACCGCTCGAGCAACAACGCCGACTACCTCAACAAAGCCGAAGACCTGCGCCACAAAATGGACGTGGCCGACCGCGAAATTGTGGAAGCCCTGGCCCGCCGCATGGCGCTGGTGGAGGAACTGGCCGAATACAAGAAGGAAAACAACGTGAAAATTCTGCAGTTCGACCGCTGGCAGGAGATTTTCAACACCCGCACCGACTGGGCCGGCAAGCTGAACGTGAACCCGCAGTTCGTGGCCGAGCTCTACAAGCTCATTCACATCGAAAGCATCCGTAAGCAAACCGAGGTGCTCAACGGCCGCCCGCAAGTGGACGGCGTAGAGCACCTCGGGCCGGGACTGTAGGCTGCCGGATGGCTAGCGAGTGCCGCATAGCAGTGGCTGGTCCCGATGATAAGTGGCCGTAATGCCGTCGTTGGCATCTTGGCGCAGCACCAGTGTGGTGGCCGTGAGCTCGCTGATAAAGGATGAGTTGCCCGGCGAGCTTTGGAATTCCAGGAAGGTTTCGGGGCGCTGCGTGAGGTAGGCTGCCCGTTCGCGCAGGGTGTAAGCTGTGGGCGTGGGCGTGCCATTGCGCCACAGCAGCGCCTGTCCGTCGGCCCGCAGTTCCAGGGCGATGCCCTGCGTGGAGTCGGCTAACCGGGTGCCGCCCCCTATGCCACCGGATGTTTTGGTGAGTGCCCAGCGGCCCACAATTGAGGTGGAGGCGACTTCTGCGGGGTCGACCTGGGCTTTGTGGCAAGCGGAGAAGCCCACAGCAGCGCTACATAGCGCAGTGAGCAGCAGAGCGCGAAAAGCGTGGTGCATAAAAACAGGGAAAAAGAAACGGGTGAGAAATGTGGAAAGGAAGGACCATCCGGTGCTCTTACACTGCCCTGACCGGCCACGGCGCCGCGGGGTTGCGCGGCCCGAAAATTTTTGTGCCGACTTTTGCCGCATGGATATGGAAACTTCCGTCATCATTGGCCCCGAGGCCCTGCCGGCCCTGGCCGGGCTGCTGGCCCGCCCGGCCGTAAGCCGCGTATTTGTGCTCGCTGACAGCAACACGGCCCGCCAGTGCCTGCCGCTGCTGCTGCCGCACCTGCCGGCCGACTATCAGCTCATCGAAATTCCGGCCGGCGAAGAATATAAAACCCTGGCCACCTGCGAAACCCTATGGAGCACCCTCACCGTCCAGCGCGCTGACCGCCACGCCGTACTCGTGAACCTGGGTGGCGGCGTCGTGACCGACCTGGGCGGCTTCGCCGCGGCGCTCTACAAGCGCGGTATCCGCTTTGTGCAGGTGCCCACCACGCTGCTGGCGCAGGTCGATGCCAGCGTGGGGGGCAAAACGGGCGTCGACTTTCAGGGCTATAAAAACCAGTTGGGCGTGTTTCAGCAGCCGGCGGGCGTGTTCGTCGAGCCGAAATTTCTGGAAACGCTCGACCCGCGCCAGCTCAAGTCGGGCTACGCCGAAGTGGTGAAGCACTGGCTCATTGCCGATGCCGAGGCTTTCAATACCAACCGCCGCCTGGGCTGGCTCACCGACGACTGGACCAGCATCATCCGCGAGTCGGTAGGCCTCAAGCAGCGCATCGTGGCCTCCGACCCGCTCGAAGCCGGCCCGCGCAAGCTGCTCAACTTCGGCCACACCGTGGGCCACGCGCTGGAAAGCTACCTGCTCACCCAGCCCGGCCGTGAGGCCCTGCACGGCGAGGCCATTGCGGCCGGCATGGTGTGCGAGAGCTGGCTCTCGGTGCAGCGCGGCCTGCTGAGTACCGAGGAGCTCGACAAAATCGAAACCTTCCTCTTCTCGGTGTTCGATAAGCTCGATTTTGTGACGCTGGAAACCAACGCCATTGCCGAATTCGCGCTGCAGGACAAGAAAAACGCGGGCGACACCATCAACTGCACGCTGCTCGAAGGCATCGGCCGCGGCGTGTACGACCAGCCCGTGACGGTGGCCGAAATCGCCGAGTCGCTGCGCTACTACCACCGGCTGCAGGCGTAAGGCCTGGTAGCGCACGCTTTAGCTTGCGCCCGGCCGAAAATTGAATTTCAAACGGCGCTTACGAACCAGGCGCCCTTCCTATCGGCGCAAGCTGAAGCATGCGCTACAAGTCTATGCACCTATCCTGGCCCGGCGGCCCGCTCAGCGGCACCGCCCAACTCCCGGCTTCCAAGAGCGAAGCCAACCGCGCCCTCATTCTGCAGGCTCTTGCCGGCGGCGGCATCCTCCGCAACCTCTCCGACGCCAACGATACCCAGTTGATGCAGCGCCTGCTGGCCACCGCCCCCGGCACCAACCGGCTCGATGCCGAAGACGCCGGTACGGTCATGCGCTTTCTCACAGCTTACCTCAGCCTCACGGGCTGGCGCGGGCAGCTCACGGGCACCGCGCGCGCGCAGGAGCGGCCCATTGCGCTGCTGGTGAATGCCTTGCGCGAAGCTGGGGCCCGCATTGTTTATTTGAAGAATGAGGGCTACCCGCCGCTCGAATTTGCGGGGTTGGCGGCCACCGATACGGCCGGCCCGGCCGAGCAGTCCATCCGGGGCGACATCAGCAGCCAGTACATTTCGGCCCTGCTCATGCTCGGTCCGTACCAGCCGGGCGGTGCGGGCCTGCGCCTGCACCTTACCGGCGCGGTGGGCTCCCGGCCCTACATCGACATGACGCTGGCGCTAATGCGGCAGTTCGGGGCCGATTGCGCGGCCGAGGGCAACACCATTCGGGTGGGCGCCACGCCCTACCGTCCCACTGATTACACGATAGAATCGGACTGGTCGGCGGCCAGCTATTGGTACGCCATGGTGGCGCTGGCCCCGGCGGGCTCCGAAATCACGCTGCCCGGCCTGCGCCGCGAGTCGCTGCAGGGCGACCAGGCCATTGCCGGTATCATGGCGCATTTCGGGGTTGAAACCATTTTTGAGGATGAGGCCGTGTACCTGCGCCAATTGCCACTCGCGCCGCAAGTCGAAATCCCAGTGCTTGATTTCACGGACTGCCCCGACCTAGCCCAGACCGTGGCCGTAGTAGCCGCCGCCCTGGCCCGCTCCGTGGATATGACCGGTCTCGACAGTCTGCGCATCAAGGAAACTGACCGCATTGCCGCTCTGCAAGCCGAGCTGGCTAAATTCGGCGGCGACCTGCGCGACCTGGGCAGCGGCCGCTTCCGGGCTGAGTCGGCCGGCTTTGCGGTGCAGGGCCAATCGGTGGCTACTTACCACGACCACCGCATGGCCATGGCTTTCGCGCCGCTGGCCCTGCGCGGCCCGCTCGCCATCGAAGCGCCTACGGTGGTGCGCAAGTCCTACCCGCAGTTCTGGAACGAGCTGGCGAAGCGTGGGTTCTTGGCTAGCGAAGCGAGCTGAGGTATGCCGCTGAGTGCCGCAGGCGGCTGCCGTACCAGCTGAACAACTCGCCATCAACTATCTCAATTTTCGCGGCGGGGCACAGGGCCTGAAACTCGGCTACGTGCTTCGCCGCGAATGGGTAGGGCTCCGATGATAAAAAGATGCGCTGCGGCTTAGCCGCCGCCAGCTGCTCGGCGCTGATTTCAGGGTAGCGGCTCAGGTGCGCGAAGGCGTTGGTAAAGCCCGCTCGCGCCAGAAGGTCGTTGATGAACGTGCCCGTCGCGGCCACCATGTATGGCTTGCGCCAGATGAAATAGGCGATTGAAACGGGCGCGGCTTCGGCAACCGCCGGTGCGGCGGTTGCTGCTGTCGGTCCTATTGTGTCTTCTGTCGGAGCATCCAGTGCTGCAAAAGAGGCTTCAACTTCGGTAGCCAGTGCGGCGGCCCTCTCTTTGGCCCCGGCAATGAGCCCGACGCGCCGAATCATATCCAGTGCCTCCGGCAAATTGCTGATATCGCTGAGCCAGACCGGGTATTGCGCGGCCAGCTGCTCGATGCCTTCCTGGTAATTCTCTTCTTTATTACCGATAATTAAATCGGGTTTCAGGGCAGCTATTTTCTCGAAGTCGAAGTTCTTGGTGCCGCCAACCACCGTGGCCCGGGTGCGTGCTTCGGGCGGGTGAATGCAGAATTTGGTTACGCCCACCACCTTCGCGCCCAGCCCCAAATCGAACAGCAATTCCGTTTGCGACGGCACCAGCGACACAATGCGTTGCGGTGGAAATGGCACCGCAACACGCCGGCCCAACTGGTCGGTCACGTTCAGCGGCAGGGTGGGGATAAGGGGTAATTCCATCGCGATATAGAAACGCCTGTCATCCGGAGTGGAGCGGAGGACCTTATCACGTTGGAACGAATGGTTCTGACGTGATAAGGTCCTCCGCTCCACTCCGGATGACAGGCGTTTTACCAGTTAATTGAAATACCGGAAATCGTGGCCGTCCTCAATGCGCAGCAGCGTCTCGTAAATCAGGCGCGTCACGCTCTCCACGTCGTCCTTGTGCACGGTTTCGACGGTGGTGTGCATGTATTTGAGGGGCAGCGAAATCAGGGCCGAAGCCACGCCTGCGCCAGAGTAGGCGAAGGCATCGGTGTCGGTGCCGGTGGCGCGGGTGGCGGCGGCGCGCTGGAAGGGGATTTCCGACGCCTTGGCCGTGTCGATGATGAGGTCGCGCAGGTTGTTCTGCACGGCCGGGCCGTAGGTAATCACTGGGCCCTTGCCGCAGCTGATGTCGCCGGCCGTCTTCTTCTCGTACATCGGCGACTGGCTGTCGTGCGTTACGTCCGTGATGATGGCCACGTCGGGATTGATGCGGTGCGCAATCATCTCGGCACCGCGCAGGCCGATTTCCTCCTGCACCGCATTCACTATGTAGAGGCCGAAGGGCAGCTGCTTGTTGTTCTCCTTCAGCATGCGGGCCACTTCCGCAATCATGAAGCCGCCCACGCGGTTGTCGAGCGCGCGGCCCACGTAAAACTTGTCGTTCAGCACCGTGAACTCGTCCTCGAACGTCACCACGGTACCCACGTGGATGCCCATCTCGGCCACCTCATCGGCACTGCTCGCGCCGCAGTCCAGAAACACGGTTTCGATGGTCGGGGCTTTGTCCTGCTCCACCTTGCGCACGTGGATAGCGGGCCAGCCGAAAATGCCCTTCACGATGCCCTTCTCGCCGAAAATGTTCACGCGCTTGCTCGGGGCCACCAGCGGGTCGGAGCCGCCGTTGCGGCGCAGGTAGAGGTAGCCTTCCTTGGTGATGTAGTTCACGAAGTAGGAAATCTCGTCGGCGTGGGCCTCGATGACGACTTTGTATTTCGCCTCGGGGTTAATCACGCCCACCACCGTGCCGTAGGTATCCACGAAATACTCGTCGATGTAGGGCTTCAGGTAGTCGAGCCAGAGCTTCTGGCCTTCCTTTTCGAAGCCGGTGGGGGAGGGGTTGTTGAGGTAGTTTTGGAGGAACGTGAATGATTCGGGACGCATTGGCAGATGTTGCGGGTTAAAACGGTAAGACAGCTGGCAAGCTACGATGTTTGAGCGGTTTGCGTTGGCTTTGGGGCGTGCCAGGCCATCGGAATATCGGCCTCTAGGCTGCCTGCAGCGGCCACCCGACCCTCAAGCCGGCCCTCGCGCCGAAATCCCAGCTTTTCATATAGCGCGATGGCGCGGGCGTTGCTCTCGCGCACCGTCAGCTCCACGCGGCTGACGTGCGGAAACCGCATCGGCACCGTGGCCAACAAAGCTTCAAACAGCCGCCGGCCCACGCCCTGGCCCTGCGCGCTGGCATCCACGGCCACGGTGAGGTCGCCCAGCACGTGGGCAAAAATGCACAGCCCGGTGGCGTATGCATGAATTTCGGCCACTAGCTGCCCATCCCGCTCTGCCACCAGTCCGATACCCTGCGCCTGCGCCCGTTGCAGGAAGTGTAGCACGTATTCGTCGGTCACTTCATCGGCCTGCCGGGCAATGCCGCCGCTTTCGCGGGCCACCCGCTGGTAAAGGGCGCGCACCGCCGGCGCATCAGCCGGAGTCGACGGTCGAATGGTAATGACTTTTGCATTAGCCATTTACAGCGGAATGTTGCCGTGCTTCTTGCGCGGCATGGTGTCCACCTTGTTCTCCAGCATCTTGAAGGCGCGAATCAGCTTCTGGCGCGTCTGAGAGGGCAGAATCACCTCGTCCACGAAGCCGCGGTGGGCGGCGCGGTAGGGCGTGGCAAATTTCTCCTGGTACTCGTCCACCTTCTCCTGCAGCTTGGCTTCAGGGTTCTCGGCCTGTGCGATTTCGCGTTTAAAGATGATTTCGGCCGCGCCCTTGGCACCCATCACGGCGATTTCGGCCGTGGGCCAGGCGTAGTTCATATCGGCCCCGATGTGCTTGGAATTCATCACGTCATACGCCCCGCCGTAGGCTTTGCGGGTAATCACGGTAATGCGCGGCACGGTGGCTTCGCAGAAGGCGTAGAGCAGCTTGGCGCCGTTGGTGATGATGCCGCGCCACTCCTGGTCGGTACCGGGCAGGAAGCCGGGCACATCCTCCAGCACCAGCAGCGGAATATTGAACGAGTCGCAGAAGCGCACGAAGCGTGCGGCCTTGGTGCTGGCGTTGATGTCGAGCACGCCGGCCAGCACGGCCGGCTGGTTGCCTACAATACCGATGCTGCGGCCGGCTAAGCGCGCGAAGCCCACCACAATGTTCTCGGCAAAATTCTGGTGCACTTCCAGGAACGAGCCCTCGTCGATGATGCCTTCCACCACCTCGCGCATGTCGTAGGGCTGGTTGGCGTTTTCAGGAATCAGCTTGTCGAGCACCGGGCGGCTTTCATCGCCACTGGCTTCGTAGGGCTGGTTGGGGGCGGTTTCCTCGCAATTCTGCGGCATGTAGCTCAGCAGCTGCTTGATGTGGTTGATGGCCACCACCTCGTTGGCGCACGAGAAGTGCGTGACGCCGCTCTTAGCCGAGTGCGTGCTCGCGCCGCCTAGCTCCTCGCTGGTTACTTCCTCGTGGGTTACGGTTTTCACCACGTTGGGGCCGGTCACGAACATGTAGCTCGTGTGCTCCACCATCAGAATGAAGTCGGTAATGGCCGGCGAATACACCGCGCCGCCCGCGCAAGGCCCCATAATGGCCGAGAGCTGCGGCACCACGCCTGAGGCGAGGGTATTCTTATAGAAAATGTCGGCGTAGCCACCAAGGCTCACCACACCTTCCTGAATACGGGCCCCGCCCGAGTCGTTCAGGCCAATTATAGGCGCGCCGTTCTTCATGGCGAGGTCCATAATTTTCACGATTTTCTCGGCGTGCGTTTCGCTCAGCGAGCCGCCGAATACCGTGAAATCCTGCGAGAAAACGTACACTAAGCGGCCATTCACGGTGCCGTAGCCGGTTATCACGCCATCGCCGAGGTAGTGCTCCTTATCCAGACCGAAGTCCTTGGAGCGGTGCATCACAAACTTACCAATTTCTTCGAACGAGCCTTCGTCCATCAGCAAATCCACCCGTTCGCGGGCGGTGAGCTTGCCTTTTTTGTGTTGAGCGTCGATGCGGGCCTGGCCGCCCCCGAGAAGGGCTTCTTCATTTTTGCGGGCCAGCAATTCGGTTTTGGAGAGATGGGCGTGGGCGTGCGGGTCGGGCATGAGCAGGGGTTAGCGCGCGGGTGGGATGAGTGCGCGGAATGGGAGCCCAAAGGTAGGTTACGGGCCGATTATGGGGCGGGAGAAAGAAGTGTAAAAAAGAACGTCATGCTGAGCTTGTCGAAGCATCTTTACCGGGTAAGTAAAATCAATTACTCGCGCGGTAGAGATGCTTCGACAAGCTCAGCATGACGTTCCGTTGGCTTCAGCGTCAGCCGCTACAACGTCTTGCCCATCAGCATCAGCATAAACGCATACTGCCGGGCTGTGTCGTCAATTGACTTAAAGCGGCCCGAAGCGCCGCCGTGGCCGGCGCTCATGTCGGTGTGCAGCAGCAGCAGGTTCTTGTCGGTTTTGGTGGCGCGCAGCTTGGCTACCCATTTGGCAGGCTCGAAATACTGCACCTGCGAGTCGTGCAAGCCCGTCGTAACGAGCATGTTGGGGTAGGCTTGCTTTTCCACGTTGTCGTAGGGCGAATACGAGAGCATGTATTTGAATTCCTCCTCGTTGGCAGGGTTGCCCCACTGGTCGTACTCGCTGGTGGTAAGCGGAATGCTGGGGTCCGACATCGTCGTGACCACGTCCACGAACGGTACGGCAGCAATCACACCTTTGTACAGGTCGGGGCGCATGTTCACCACCGCGCCCATCAGCAGGCCGCCGGCGCTGCCGCCCATCGCAAACAGCTTGTCCTTGGCCGTGTACTGCTTCTTAACGGTAGCGTTGCCCACGCGCACGTCCTGCGGATGCGTGAGGTACTCGGAGCAATCGATGAAGTCGTTGAAACTGTTGATTTTGTGGCTCATGCGGCCGTCTTCAAACCATTGCCGGCCCATTTCCTGCCCGCCCCGGATGTTGCACAGCGCGTACACAAAGCCGCGGTTCAGCAAGCTCAGCCGGGCCGAGCTGAAGGTGGGGTCCTGCGAGAAGCCGTAGGAGCCGTAGGCGTATTGCAGCAGCGGCGCGCTGCCGTCGAGCTTGGTGCCTTTTTTATACACCAAGGCCATGGGAATGAATTTGTTGTCGCGCGATTTTACGAACACGCGTTCCGTCACGTAGTCGAACTTGTTGTAGTTGCCCAGTACCGGCTGCTCCTTCACCAGCGTGTTGGTGCGGGTGCTCATGTCGTACTCAAAAATGGAGTTTGGCGTGGTGAGCGAGGTGTAGTTGTAGCGCAGCACCGGCGTGTCCATTTCCGGGTTGATGCCGATGGTGGCCGTATAGGCCGGCTCCTCAAACTGGATGTAGTGTTCCTGCTTGTCCTTCAGACTCACCACTTTTAGCTGGCGCAGGCCGCCCTTGCGCTCATTCAGCACCACGTAGTTGCTGAATAGCTCGAAGCGGTCGAGGAAGATTTCAGGGTGGCGGGTGAGCGCATCGGTCCAGGCTGATTTGCCGGTGGCCGTCACCGGCGTCACCATCAGGCGGTAGTTGGGCGCGCCCAGGTTGGTGCGGATGTAGAACTTGTCGCCCAGATGCTCCACATCGTAGAGGTGGTCCTTCTCGCGGCGCTGAAATACCTTGGGCTGCTCGCCCGGCGCGGCCGCATCGAGGTAGCGGTATTCCGACGACAGCGAGCTAATCAGGTTGATGCCGATGTATTTCTTTGATTTCGAGCGGTTCACGTGCACGTTGAAGGTGTTGTCCTTTTCCTCGTACACCAGCGCGTCGTTCTTGGGGTCGGTGCCCAGCACGTGGCGGTACACCTGGTAGGGCAGGAGCGTGGTCACGTCTTTGCGGGTGTAAAACACGGTTTTGTTGTCGGCTGCCCAGGCCATTTCGCCGCCCGTGTTCTGAATCTTCTCGGGGTAGTCTTTACCCGTGGCCAGGTTGCGGAAGCGTAGCGTGTAAAGACGGCGGCTCACCGTATCGACCGAGAAGGCCAGCAGCTGGTTGTTGTCGCTCACGGCCCAGTCGCCAATCTGGAAGTATTTCTGGCTGCTGCCCATCTCGTCGCCGTTCAGAATGATTTCCTCGGTGCCGATGGTGCTGCCCTTCTTGCGGCAGTAGATGGGGTACTCGCGCCCAAACTCGTAGCGCGAGTAGTAGTAATAGCCATTGTCGCGGTAGGGCTCGGTGGCGTCTTCCTGCTTGATGCGGTTCTTGATTTCCTGCGCCAGCTTCTTCTGCAACGGCACCGTGGCGGCCATCTGCTGGTCGTAGTAGGCATTCTCGGCGTTCAGGTATTTGAGAACGGCCGGGTCGGTGGGCTTATTCAGCCAGTAATAATTGTCGGTGCGCTGAATTCCGAAATCGGTAAACACCTTGGGCTTGATGGGGGCCACCGGCGGTCCGGCCGGGGCAGTTTGAGCCAACGCGCCACCGCTGGCCAAAGCCGCACCTGCCCCCGCGAGGGCCATTCGTTGCAGAAAATTCATAAGAAGAAGGCGAGTAGTACCGCGTGGGCCGTTAGAAGGGTCTAAATCAAGCAGCAAGGTAATGCACAGGCGCAAAAAAAGCCGGCTCTTTCTCAGGAGCCGGCTTTCGATGTGATTTGCTTCGCGACAGGCCCTAGTTTTTCTGCACCTCCGCAACCCGGGTTTTGCCGGTGTTCGCGTCCACCTCCGCGAAAGTGCGCTCGCCAACCTGCACAAAAATGGTTTTCGAGCTCAGCGTAACCTTGCTGATTTTGCGTGGGCCAATCACCTGCGGGCAGGTGCCTACCACGTCGGTTCGCCAAGCCAGGCGGTTGCCCTGGTACGCCAGCAGCTGCCGGTTATCGGCCGAAACCCAATACACCTTGCCATCGGCCAGCGCCTTCATGCCCCGCACCTGAGCCGATGGCACGAATGCCGGCGCGCCCGCCCCAATCTCCGGTTGGCGCACCACCAATTGAGCATTGTAGGGGGCTTCCGGCTTTTGGTCCTGCGCGGTAGCGGCTTGTGGCAGCGTGGCCAGCAGGCTTAGAGCCACGAGGTGAATTGCTGTTTTGAGCATGATGAAACAAAGCTTAGGCGTGAGTGGAAGAATGAAAAAAGGCTGGCTTCCTTGCGGAAACCAGCCCTCTAACGTCAATTAATCCGAAGTTATTTCTTCGCGTCCGCGTCGTCCGTTTCCGGTTTCTCGGCGGGGCGCTCGTCGCTGGCAAGGTTTTGGGCCTCACCGCTCTTGCTCACCGAGAAGGTCAGCTCGTCCTTGCCATCCTCATAGTCGGCGGTAATCACGTCGCCGTGCACCACTTGGGCTTTAAGGATTTCCTCGGCAATCGGGTCTTCGATGTACTTCTGGATAGCACGGTTCAGCGGACGGGCACCGTACTTGGGGTCGTAGCCTTTGTCGGCCACGAAGTCCTTGGCCTTCTCCGTCAGCTCGACACGGTAGCCCAGGGCCTGCACCCGCGAGAGTAGCTTGCTGAGGCTGATGTCGATGATGCGGTGAATGTCCTTCTTCTCAAGTGAGTTGAAGACAATCACGTCATCCAAGCGGTTGAGAAACTCGGGCGAGAACGTCTTCTTAAGAGCATTGGTGATGGTGCCCTTCGTCAGCTCGTCCATGTTCTCCTGGCGGGCTTTCGTGCCGAAGCCGATGCCGGCGCCGAAATCCTGCAGGTCACGCGCCCCGATGTTCGAGGTCATGATGATGATGGTGTTGCGGAAGTCCACCTTGCGGCCCAGGCCGTCGGTCAGAATGCCGTCGTCCAGCACTTGCAGGAGCAGGTTGTACACGTCCGGGTGCGCCTTCTCAATCTCGTCGAGCAGGATTACCGAGTAGGGCTTGCGGCGGATTTTCTCCGTCAGCTGGCCGCCTTCTTCGTAGCCCACGTAGCCGGGAGGCGCGCCAACCAGGCGCGATACGCTGAATTTCTCCATGTACTCCGACATATCCACGCGCACCAGCGCGTCTTCCTTGTCGAAGAGGTAGGTAGCGAGCACCTTGGCCAGTTCCGTCTTACCTACACCCGTCGGGCCGAGGAATACGAACGAGCCGATGGGCTTCTTGGGGTCTTTCAGGCCTACGCGGGTGCGCTGAATGGCTTTCACCAACTGCTTGATGGCTTTGTCCTGGCCAATTACTTTGCCTTGCAGCTCCTCGTTCATGTTGAGGAGTTTCTGGCTTTCGTTCTGGGCCACGCGCGAAACGGGGATGCCGGTCATCATGGCGATAACCTCGGCCACGTTCTCCTCTTTCACTGTGTAGCGCTTCTTCTTAGTTTCCTCCTCCCACGACTTTTTAGCCGTTTCGAGCTGGTCAAGTAGCTTCTTCTCGGTGTCGCGGAGCTTGGCGGCTTCCTCGTATTTCTGCGATTTCACCACGCGGTTCTTCTCACCTTTGATGTTCTCAATCTGCTCTTCGAGCGTGAGAATGTCCTCGGGCACCACAATGTTGTTGATGTGCACTCGAGCACCAGCCTCATCGAGGATATCGATGGCCTTGTCTGGCAGGAAACGGTCGCTCATGTACCGGTCCGACAGCATCACGCACTGCTCAATGGCCTTATCGGTGTACACCACATGGTGGTGGTCCTGATACTTATCCTTGATGTTGTGCAGGATTTCGATGGTTTCCTCGGGCGTGGTGGGGTCCACCATTACCATCTGGAAACGACGGGCCAAAGCGCCATCTTTCTCGATGTACTGACGGTATTCGTCCAGCGTAGTAGCGCCGATGCATTGAATCTCGCCGCGGGCCAGAGCCGGCTTGAACATGTTGGAAGCGTCGAGCGAACCCGAAGCGCCGCCGGCGCCCACGATGGTGTGCAACTCGTCGATGAACAGAATCACGTCGGGCGACTTCTCCAGCTCGTTCATCACGGCCTTCATACGCTCCTCAAACTGACCACGGTACTTGGTGCCGGCTACCAGCGAAGCCAGGTCCAGCGTAACTACGCGCTTGTTGAAGAGTACGCGGCTTACCTTTTTCTGGATGATGCGCAGGGCGAGACCTTCGGCGATGGCCGTTTTACCTACGCCGGGCTCACCAATGAGGATGGGATTGTTCTTTTTGCGGCGGCTCAGGATTTGGGCTACGCGCTCAATCTCCTTTTCGCGGCCCACGATGGGGTCGAGCTTGTCTTCCTCAGCGAGCTTGGTGAGGTCGCGGCCGAAGTTGTCGAGCACCGGGGTGCGCGATTTTTCGCCGGGCTTTTTGGTGGCACCAGCGCCGGTGCCGGCACCACGCCCGCCGGGGCCCGACGAGCCAAACAGTTTGTCGTTGTCGTCGTCGTCCGTATCGGGCGTGCGGTTTTGCGGGGCAGAACCGGCATTACCGTGGTAATCCAGCGAGTCGCGCACAGTTTCGTAGTTCACGTTGAATTTGCTGAGAATTTGGGAAGAAATGTTGTCCTCATCGCGCAGGATGGACAACAGCAGGTGTTCGGTACCAATGATTTCCGACTTGAAAATCTTGGCTTCGAGGTAGGTGATTTTCAGCACCTTCTCGGTCTGCTTGGTGAGCGGAATCGAGCCGGTGATGCTGGTGCCCTGGGTGGCGGTGTTGCGCGTGGCCTGTTCGAGCGAGAATTTCAGCTCGTCGATGCTCACGCCCAGCTTACGCAGCAGGCCGAGGGCGGTTCCTTCAGCCTCGCGAATCATGCCGAGCAACAGGTGCTCGGTGCCGATGTAGTCGTGACCGAGACGGATGGCTTCCTCCCGGCTGAGGGAAATCACCTCTTTGACGCGGTTTGAGAATTTAGCTTCCATGCCAATAAACGTAGTGAAAAATCAGATAAGCCCCGCGTCGGGCGAGTAACACGAATGACGGGTTGGGCCGATGTGACTTGAAAACAAGCCGGTTCGGGCGAAGGTTCGGACAAATGTTGCCGTCCGGTAATACTAGCGTAACGGCAGTCGAATTGCGCGGGTTACTGCAAAAAGCGGCCGGCGGCTGGGCCCTGCGAAAACAACAGGTCCAGCACACTCAGGCCGGGCTCAAAACCTGGGCCAAACACCTGCGGATAGGGCCGAACGAGGGCCGAGGCTGCCGGAGTGTCAGGTTCGGGCGTTCTGGTGGCGGCTTTGGGTGTCAGCCAGTCGCGCCGGTCGGCGATGCTGGCTTGGGTAGGGAGAAGACCGGGGTACTCGGAAGAAGGTTGCGCGGGGTAGTGGGCGTGGTATTCGGTGGTGAGGTGCAGGGGAAGGGTAATGCGGAAGCACTTCAGCAATAAACGCAAAAACTGCTGATTCAAATCGAAAAGCAACGCCGGTTTGCTTACGTAGATATCGTGCAGATAGTCGGCGTAGTATTCGAAGTACGGGCTGTTGCCATAGGCGGTTTGGAGTGTGCGCCAGTGGCGGTGAATCCAGTTCTGGCGGTAGTCAATCTCAATTTCGGAAACGCTGACTTTTTCGGCGCGGTTGCCATCGAGCACGGGCACGGTGAGCGGCTGCACGCCCTGCGCGGTGCGGATGAGGCAGCGGTTGCGGTAGGTTTGCTTGCGGTAGTGCTCGTGGGCCTCGAGTAGGAGGCCGTCGGCGCGGAGCATTTCGGCGAAAAGCGCGGCGGGCGGGTGGTAGTGCAGTTCGGTGAGGAGAATCATGAGCTGTAGAGACGCATAATTGCGTCTCGTCGTTGAGCAGGGCGGGCAGAAATCGTGCGCTGATTCCGTTCAACGACAAGACGCAAATATGCGTCTCTACTCGTCGCCGCCCTGGCCTTTGCTGCGCTCAGCATCGAGAAAATATGCGCCTTTCACCACCAGCTGCGTGGTATCGGCTAGTTTATCCAAGGCGCGCACGGCTACCTGGCCCTGGTCGGTTGCGCCGGGGCGGACGCTGAAGCGGCGGAAGGTGCTGCCTTTCGCGTCGGATTTTACCCGGTAATAGGCGTAGCTCACTTCGCCACCGGGCACGAGCGCATCTTCGGGCAGGGTGCGCTGCGGGGTGCGGCCGGTGAGGATGCGGGCACTGACGTATTGGCCGGGTAGCAAGGTGGCAGTGGCGGCGGCATCGGGGCCAGTGTCGTGCAGGTGGGCGTGCACGCTCACGGTGCGGCCATCGTCGTCGAAGGCTTTGCCCACGAGGAAGACGGTGGCGGGCAGCGGGCGGGCGCTGGCACCCTGGGCCGGCACGCGGAACAGGATATCCTGGCCCACCTTCACTTTGGCAATGTCGCGCTCGAATACCTTCAACTCCAGGTGCAGGTCGGAGCGGTCAACCAGCTCAATCAGCACGTCCTGCGGGTTCACGAACTGGCCGGGATTCACCAGCACGGCTTTCACGTAGCCGCCGATGGGCGCGATGAGCGGCACGCTGGGCCGAATGCTGGCGGCGCTGAGCGACTCGGGTTTGAGGCCGATGAGGCGGAGCTGGGCGGCGAGGCTGCCGGCCGCGGCCTGCTCAGTGCGCAACTCGGAGGCCGCCTGCTGGAGCTTGCGGCGCGCGCCCACGTCCTCATCGTTGAGAATTTGCTGGCGGGCGGTTTCCTGCTTCAGGAACACGATGCGGGCCTGGCTTTGCAGGTAGTCCTGCTGAAGCTTGAGATAGTCGGGGTTGCGCAACGTGGCGAGCACGCTGCCGCGCTGCACGAATTGACCGGGCAGCACGGGCAGCTGCTGCACGTAGCCGCCCATGATGGCTGTAACCGACACCTTGTGGTTCGGCGGCACGTCAATCTGGCCCGTGGCCTGCACCTCCGTGCCAAGGTCGCGACGGGTGAATGTGCCCAGCTCAATGCCGGCCGCCTGCAGTTGGGCTTTATTGAGGAAGACTTCGTTGGGCGCGCGGGGCGGTGGGGCGGTGGCGGGCTTGTCGGCGGTTTCGTCGGCTTTTTTGCCGCAGGCGGCGAGGAGAAGCAGGAGGACGGGGAGGTATTTCATGGGAAGTTGCAAGAATATTCTGCCGGTCATGCAGAGCGCAGCGAAGCATCTCGCGTGCAATGGTAAATCAAGTGATTAGGCGGCACGCGAGATGCTTCGCTGCGCTCTGCATGACGGCCTTACTGCGCGTCCGCTCCGGCTAGGGCCTGAGTGTTGGCCACCAGCTCATTGTATTGCCGGAGCTGTTCGAGATAGGCTTCCTGAATCTGCCAAGCGGGCTGGGTATTCACCACGTATTCCACGTACTCGATGTCGCCGGCGCGGCGGCTTTTTTCGGCCGTGTCGAGAATAAGGCGGGCTTGCGGCAGGGCATAATTCTCGTAATAAAGCAGGGAAGCTTGGGCGCGGGCCAGCTGCTGCCGCAACGTGCTGAGCTGAGTGCCAAACTGCGTATTGGCATAGTTCAGTTGCACCTGGGCGGCTTCCTCGCCGATTTTGGCGGCGGCGATGCGGGCCCGTTGCGCCCCGCCGAGCAGTGGCACCGCGATGCCGGCCTGGGCCACGTTGAAGCCCCGCTCCTTATTAATGGTCTGGTTGAAGTAGCCGGCGCGCAGGTCGGGTAGGCGGCGCAGCTTTTCGAGGCGGGTTTGCTGCTGGCTGAGGGTGAGCTGCTGCTGGTAGAGGGCCAGCGTGGGGTTGGTGGCGGGCGTGAGGGCGGCCGTGTCGGTGGGCAGCAGCACGGCGC
>NZ_BAAGZM010000005.1:0-30496 GCF_054778495.1 Hymenobacter agri | reverse complement strand
GGCCCGCGCCACAATGGCGCCGGTGCTGCCGGTGGTGGCCGAACCGGGCTTGAACAGCACGCCGCGCACGCTGGAATTGGCCGTGGTGTTCAGCGTGAGGCTGGCGCCGTTGTGATATTCCATCGCCACCGGGTTGCCGGCAGGGCCGTGCAGCAGCGAGTCGGTGGGGGCGGTGGCCGCGCCCACGCCGGTGGTAAAAGTGAGGTTATTGAGGTCGAAGGCGAGGCCGAAGGGATTGGCCTGCACCGAGTTGTTGCTCATCAGGTCGTTCCAGATGGCGGGCGAGTCCCAGCCGTCGCCGTTGCGGTCCGAAATGGTATGGTCCGAAATCATGAACAGGCCGCCGCCGTTGCGCACGTAGTTCAGAATGGCCGTTTTCTCGGCCGCGGTGTAGCGCGTGTTGGGCTCATCGACGATGTAGGCGGCGTAGTTGCGCAGGTCCTGCGCGTTGCTGGCGTCGCCGTAGGTGATGCGGCCGCTACTGGGCAGGGTTTCGACCTGGTAGCCGCGCTTCACCAGCGCAATGCCCCACGAGGAGAGGGCGCCGGTCCAGTAGCCTTCGGGCGTGCTGGCCACCACGGTGCTTTGTGCCGGCGTGGGCAGGCGCTGGGGGCTGCCCGACACGTCGGCATCAATCACCCAGTCGGCGTTGCCGGCGGTTTGGGCTTTGGTGGCATCAAATAGGATTTTGACCGCTTGCTGAGCATGGGCCTGAGTGCCCGCAACCAAGCCAAAGGCAAGCGCTAAAGTGTAGCGAAGACGCATTTACGTGGGAATTATTAGAAAATAAAGCGTTAAAGATACAGAAATTAGCTGGATAGAAATATGAAAATAAAGAAGGCGCCGCCGAACCTGATTCGACAGCGCCTTCCGTTGCTTAGGGCCATTATTTGTTAATTCTGCCGAATCATGTCCGCCACCGCTTCTACCCAATAAGGCTCCGAGTTCAGCGAGGGCACCAGCTGCCAGTGCTTGCCGCCGGCTTCTTCAAACATCTCCTTGAATTCCTCGCCCACCTCGATGGTCGTTTCCAAGCAGTCGGCCACGAAGGCGGGGCTAAAGGCCAGCACGTTGTTGATGCCCTTGGCCGGGAATTCCTTGATGACTTCGTCGGTGTAGGGCTGCAGCCAGGGGTCGCGCAGGCGGCTTTGCAGGCGGCTCTGGAAGGTGACGGTGTACTGGTCGTCGCGCAGGCCCAGCTCTTTGGCCAGCAGGCGCGAGGTGGCGAAGCACTGCGCCCGGTAGCAGTAGCGGTTGTTTTTGTTGTAGCTGGCGCAGCAGGTGCCCAGCTTGCAGTAGCCCTTGAAGCTGCCCTTGAGCACGTGCCGCTCCGGAATGCCGTGGTAGCTGAATACCACGTGGTCGTAGTCGTGCTTGGCCATCTCGGCCTTGCCCCGGGCCGCGAAGCTGGCGATGAAGCCGGGGTCGTCGGCGAAGGTGCTGATGAAGCTAATGTTGGGCACTATCCACCAGTCTTTCACGATGTCCATCACCTTCTCCTGCACCGAGCCGGTGCTGGCCGAGGCATACTGCGGAAACAGCGGCAGCACGATGATGCGGTCCACGGCCGCGTCGCGCAGCTCCTCCAGCGCCTTTTCGATGCTGGGCTTCTGGTAGCGCATGCCGAATGCCACTACGTACTCCTTGCCCAGCACCTCCTTTAGCTTGGCTTGCAGGTCGAGCCCGTGGAAGAGCAGGGGGGAGCCTCGCTCGTCGTCCCAGAGCTGCTGGTAGATTTTGGCCGACTTGGGCGCCCGCAGCGGCACCACGAGGCCCTGAAACAGCGGATAGCGCACGGCGGCCGGCATATCAATCACGCGGCCATCGGTGAGGAATTCGTTGAGGTAGCGGCGCACGTCGGGCGTGCGGGGCGAGTCGGGCGTACCGAGGTTGACGAGCAGCACACCGATGCGGCGAGAAGGGGAGGCGGGAGAATTCATTAGGACAAAGTTCAGAAGCAATGCGCAGACGAAACCATGCGGCACGTCAGGCTAACAGTTGTTTGAGGTCATGGTTTGCCGCGGCGGTTTCGCGCCGTGTCCTTTTGTGCCGGCGCGGTAAACGGTTGGCGAAGCGGCTGGCACCCGGGCTCATTTTGGCCGCACCTAGCTTTTGCGCGTTGAAAGCCGTACCTTTGCGGCCCTGATTATCAAACCCATCCATCGTGAACCCCGAAACTAAACCCCACCGCGCCGGCTTCGTGAGCATCATTGGCAAGCCCAACGTGGGCAAGTCGACGCTGATGAATGCGCTGGTGGGCGAGCGGCTGAGCATCGTCACGAGCAAGGCCCAGACCACGCGCCACCGCATCCTGGGCATCCTCAACGGCGATGATTTCCAGCTGATTTATTCCGATACCCCCGGCATCATTCAGCCCAAATACGAGCTGCACAACGCCATGATGTCGTTCGTGTACTCGTCGCTCGAAGATGCCGACGTGGTGCTGTTCGTGACGGACATCTACGAGAAGCACGACGAGGAGCCCGTAGTGGAGCGCCTGCGCAAGATGGTGGACACGCCCATCATTTTGCTGGTGAACAAAATCGACCAGGCCGACCAGGCCGAAGTGGAAGCCAAGCTCGCCTACTGGAAAGAGCAGCTGCCCAACGCCGCCGAGGTGCTGCCCATCTCGGCCCTCAACCACTTCGGTACCGACGGCGTGCTGCAGCTGGTGCTGGAGCGCCTGCCCGTTCACCCGCCGTATTATCCGAAGGACGAACTAACCGACAAGCCCGAGCGTTTTTTCGCCGCCGAAATGGTGCGCGAGAAAATCTTCAAGCTCTACAAAAAGGAGATTCCCTACAGCTGCGAGGTTGTGATTGAAGAGTTTAAGGAAGAAGACGCCATTATTCGTATTCGCGGCATCATCTACGTGGAGCGCAGCTCCCAGAAGGGCATCGTTATCGGGCAGGGTGGCGAGGCACTGAAAAAAGTAGGTACCTGGGCACGCGAGGAAATGGAGAAATTCTTCCTGAAAAAAGTGTTCCTGGAGCTGCACGTGAAAGTGAACGAGAACTGGCGCACCGACGCGAAAGCTCTTTCGCGTTTCGGCTATCAATAATCGCCTGTCATCCTGAGCGCAGCGAAGGACCTTATCACCACTGAATAGTTTGCAGTAATCAAAACGGTGCAGACGTGATAAGGTCCTTCGCTGCGCTCAGGATGACAGAAGAAAAGACCTCCGACCATCTATAATTTAAATAACCCCGGGCACTGCCGAATCTAGGTCGGGTCGGCGGCTGGGGCCACATAACATGTCTAAGCAGAACACCATCGCCATCGTGGGGCGGCCCAACGTGGGCAAATCCACGCTTTTCAATCGCCTCGTGGGCCAGCGCAAGGCCATCATGGACAACGAGAGCGGCGTGACCCGCGACCGCCACTACGGCTACGGCGACTGGATTGGCAAGAACTTCACCGTGATTGACACGGGTGGCTACGTGCACAATTCGGAAGATATTTTCGAGGGCGAAATCAACAAGCAGGTGAAGCTGGCTATTGAAGAGGCCGACGTGGTACTCTTCATGGTGGATGCCGATGCCGGCGTGCACGGCCTCGATGAGGAGTTTGCTAACGTGCTGCGTCGCTACCAGGGCCAGAAGCCCATCTACATCGTGGCCAACAAGGCCGATACCAACCTGCGCGCCAACGGCGTGGGCGAGTTCTACGCGCTGGGCCTGGCCGCCGACGAAATCTTCGCCATCAGCAGCCAGAACGGCCACGGCACCGGCGAGCTGCTCGACGCCGTGGTGAGCCACTTCGAAGAAGCCGGCGAGGAAGAGCCCGAGTCGGAAATTCCGCGCATTGCCGTGGTGGGCCGCCCCAACGTGGGCAAGTCCAGCCTCGTGAACCTGCTGCTCGGTGAAGACCGCAGCATTGTAACCGACATTGCCGGCACCACCCGCGACTCCATCTCGGCCCGCTACAACGCCTTCGGCAACGAGTTTATCCTCGTGGACACGGCCGGCCTGCGCCGCAAAGCCAAGGTGAGCGAGGATATCGAATTCTACGCCAACATGCGCAGCCTGCGCGCGCTGGAAGAGTCCGACGTGTGCATCGTGATGCTGGACGCCACCCGTGGCATCGAGGCTCAGGACGTGAACATCATCACCCTGGCCGACAAAAACCGCAAGGGCATCGTCATCTTGGTGAACAAGTGGGACCTGGTGGAAGACAAGCAGACCAACACGGCCAAGGAGTTCGAGGCGAAAATCATGGAGAAGCTGGCGCCCATTGCGTATCCGCCCATCATTTTCGTGTCGGTGCTGAACAAGCAGCGCGTGCACAAGGCCATTGAAACGGCCATCGAGGTGTACCACAACAAGCGCCGTAAAATCCCGACCTCGCAGCTGAACGACGTGATGCTGAAGGAGATTGAGCGCTATGGCCCGCCGGCCATCAAGGGCAAGATGGTGCGCATTAAGTATGTGACGCAGCTGCCCACGCACAACCCGGTGTTTGCCTTCTTCTGCAACCTGCCGCAGTACGTAACGGCCAGCTACACCCGCTACCTCGAAAACCGCATGCGCGAGCAGTTCGATTTCAAAGGCGTGCCCATCGGGATTGTGTTCCGTAAAAAGTAGGCTGCCAGGTAGTAAGAGGCCGTCTTTATAAAAACTTCATAAATTTTTTATTCGGGTCGGGTTACCTCTACCGGGAGTTGGTATAAAGGCCCGAATCTGAAATTTTGGCTTGGCCGAAACGTCGGAAGTTGCTCGAAATCTCACCCCATAACAAAACCTCAAGATGAAAAAAGTATTGTTCCTCGCCCTGGCTGCTGCCTCGTTCTCGTTCACCGCTTGCGAAAGCAAGAAAGAAGAGGCTGTTGAGCAGCAGGCTGACAACGTAGAAGCTGCTGGCGAAGCCAAAGCTGACGCTATGGAAGACAAGGCTGACGCCGTACGTGACTCGGCCGACGCTAAGGCTGATGCCATGAACGACGCCGCTGACAAAATGGCTCCCGCCGGCGCTACCGAAACCACCACCACCACGACCGAGGTTAAGAAGTAATTCTTGCTGAGTTAGTATGAAAAAGGCCTCTCCGCATGCGGAGGGGCCTTTTTTTGTGTGCTGCACCTGCTTCGGACGTGCGGTGGCGCGCCGTGCAACAAGAGCTGTGCTGGGTTTATAGCTCGGTTTCGGGCAGGCCCAGGCGGTGGTTCAGGATGTTATCGACTACCTCGAACAGGCGGCGCGGCTCGTAGGTGCGCCAGGGCAGGTCGTCGAGCTGCCCGCCGAAGTTGACGTAGTTATCCACGTTGTACTGCTTCATTTCGCGCTGCACGTGCTCCAGGAAGTTGATGCCCGCAATCCAGCCGTCTTCCACGTCCTCGTACCACTCCTCGTAGTAAGAGTCATCGGAGCCGTGGAAGTTGAACACGTTCTCGCCGATGAGGATGAACTTGCGGATGCCTTCGTGGGTGAGAATATCAATGATATTCCGCTTGAGCTCCATTATGTCGTTTTCAATGGCGTCGTTCCACTCGCCGATGAATTCGAGCGCGGCAATGCCCAACTCGTAGTCGGCGAAGAGGATTTTGAAGAACAGCGTGTCCGACCCCAGGCTGTCCCACTGCGGGTGGATGTAATAGCCGTAAATCGTATTGGTGTAGGTGTCGAGGCTGTTTTCGGCCTCGAAGAGCGGCGAGCGCGGGTCTTCGGACGCCGAGTATTGCTCAATCCAGTTGTAGTGCGGCTCGATGGTGTGCATAAGCAGGAGGCACATGCTTTAGCTTGTGCCTCCCTAGAAACGCCTCAACGCCCGAATCGTTCGCCCGAAAAAATAAGCCCGTGAGGCACAAGCTGAAGCATGTGCTACGCCCGGGCATCGAGGGCGGCGCGCACGCTGCCGTGCTGCTTGAGCAGCGCTGCGGCCTCGGCCTGCCCAATGCCCAGCTCGTCCATCAGCATGCGTTCGCCGCGGTCTACAAGCTTAATGTTGGAGAGCTTCATGTCGACCATCTTGTTTCCACGCACGTAGCCCAGGCGAATGAAGGTGGCCGTAGTGAGCATGTTAAGCGTCATTTTCTGGGCCGAGCCGGCTTTCAAGCGGGTGCTGCCCGTGATGAACTCCGGCCCCGTTACCACCTCTACCGGAAACTCGGCCGCCGCTGCCACGGCCGAGCCAGCGTTACACACCACGCAGCCGGTAGCCAGGCCCGCCGCCCGGGCCCGCTGCAATCCGCCAATCACGTAGGGCGTGCGGCCCGAAGCGGCGATGCCCACTAGCACATCTTTGGCGCTGATGTCGTGCTGCTGCAGGTCAATCCAGGCTTGTTCGGCATCGTCCTCGGCGCCTTCCACGGCCACCCGAATGGCGCCGTCGCCGCCCGCCATGATGCCTACCACCATTTCGGCGGGCACGCCAAATGTGGGCGGGCACTCCGAGGCATCCACCACGCCCAGCCGCCCGCTGGTACCCGCGCCAATGTAGAACAGTCGGCCGCCCTCGCGCAGCCGGGCCACGGTGGCTTCCACCAATGCTTCAATCTGCGGCAGCGCTTTGGCTACCGTTTCGGGCACGGTGCGGTCGAGGCGGTTCATACCGGCCAGCAATTCGGTGGTGGAGAGGGTTTCGAGGTGGTTGAATTCGGAGGGCGCTTCGGTGGTCATCATAGCGTGTAGAATAAGCTTTAGCTTATTCGGAAATAGGGAATCGGTTCAGGCGATGAACAAGCTAAAGCCTGTTCTATAGCAGTTGTCCCACAACGGGGAAATTATCGAATACGTTGGCGGTGTGCGGCGCGTCTTTGTCCAGCTCGGCCGTCAGGTCCTGGCCGGCCCAGTGCTCATAGTGGTTGCCGCGCCGCCAGAGCCGCGAGCGGCTCACATCGTAAATCTGCCCCTGGTAAGCCACCCAGATTTCGTCGCGGTCCTGCCCATTGCGCAGGGCGAGCTGATTTTTGGTGTAGGCGGGCAGGTCGGTTGGGTTCACTGGAACGGTCATGCTGAAAGAAGAACGTCATGCTGAGCGCAGCCGAAGCATCCCACTTGGGGTGATAACTCAATCATGAGAACGTAACTAATTAGTAATGGCACGCGAGATGCTTCGGCTGCGCTCAGCATGACGTTCAGCTCAGCAGCGCCTGCAGGCGAATCCAGCGTTGCGGCAGGTCGCCCTGCGAGGCATTCAGGTAGTCTTCGTAGGTGCAGGGCACCACGCGCTTGGTGGCGTTGTCGCCGAGGCGCTCCACTTCCATCCACCACTTTTCGGCGCGGCGCGATTTGTAGAACACCAGCTTGTCGGGGTTGCCAGGCAGCACCACGGTGTAGGTGAGGAAACGGAAAGTGCCGAAGCCTGTTTCGGGCCGGCGGTGATAGAAGCCTTCCACGAAGTACCAGAGCATGGTGGCGATGGTGGCAGCGGCCAGGCCGTTGGGGTCCACGTCGGCGCGGTAGCCGTAGAGGCCGAAGGAACTGAGCTGCTCGTTGTGGCCGGCGTACCAGCACAACTGGGTGGCTTCCTCGTTGCCTAAGCCGAAGGGGTTGGCCGGGTAGTAGCCCGGCGAATCCTGCCAGCGAATGGCGGCAATGTCCACGCTCATAAAATCGGCCTGCCGCACCAGCGGCTCGGCCAAGCGGCGGTCGGCGCGCACCTCGCCCACGCTCATCGTGTCGAAGTGCAGCTTTTCGAGGGCCACCATCACCTCGGGCGGCGTGAGGTACTGCTGGTGGCCGAGGTGGGCCAGGCTGAACACGATGTTGGGCTCGTGCACCAGCAGGCGGCGCAGGTGGCTTTCTTCGGGCGGGGTGCCGGGGCCGGGCTCGGCCATGTCGGGCCGCGAGTCCACAACCGTCACGTTCACGGTGCGGTTCTGCACCTCGTAGGCCAGAAACTGGCCGTAGTCGAGGTCGTGGCTGCCGCCCAGCAGGATGGGCACCGTATTTTCCTCCAGCAGCGCCCCAATGATTTCGCGCAGGCGCTGGTAAGTGTCCTCTAAAGTGAGGCCGGGGCGCAGGTTGCCGAGGTCGACCAGACGCAGCAGGCCCGAGCCTTTTTGCAATTGGTAGAAGCGCTGGCGCACCTCGTTGGGGCCGTGGCGGCGGGCGTTAGGCGGACCAGCGGCACTGCCGCGCCACTCGTCGAGGCCGATGAGGGCCAGGTCGGCGGTGCGCCAGTCGGGGAAGGTTTCGGTGAAGCGGGTGGCGTAGGCAGCCAGCGTGGTAGGGGCGGGGGCGGCCTCAGTCAGCGTTTCCGGCAGCGGGTCAAAAAACAGAGCCAGATTCATTGGGAGCGGGAATGCACAGGCCCCAAAATTACACCTAAAAAAGCCGGATTTTGGGGCTTTTTGAGCGTTTCGGCGGCCAATTTGGTTTTGGGCCGTAAGAGGAATACCACTGCCGTGGTTACTGCGGCGTAGCGCAGCCCCGAAAAAAGCGCTTTATTTAAGCTGAATTTTACGTCATCCGCCATTATCCGACCCCACCCATGGACGTTCGCCGCGCCTTTGATATCCTCGCTCACCAAATTGCCAAATCGCCGAAAAACGATGCGCTGGCCGCCAAAATCGATGGCCAATGGGTGCCCGTCAGCAGCCAGCAGTTGCAGGACCAGGCCAATCTCGTCAGCCTCGGCCTTGTCTCACTCGGCCTGAAGCGGGGCGACAAAGTGGCCATCATCAGCATGAACCGCCCCGAATGGATGATGGCCGATTTTGGCATCTCGCAAATCGGCGCCACCAGCGTGCCGATGTACCCCAGCATCACGGTCGAAGACTACAAGTACATCTTCACCGATGCCGGCGTGCGGGCCGTGTTCGTGGCCGACAAGAAGCTGTTCGAGA
This sequence comes from Hymenobacter agri, assembly GCF_054778495.1. Taxonomy (NCBI): domain Bacteria; kingdom Pseudomonadati; phylum Bacteroidota; class Cytophagia; order Cytophagales; family Hymenobacteraceae; genus Hymenobacter; species Hymenobacter agri. The sequence continues at coordinate 21,713 of NZ_BAAGZM010000005.1, read as the reverse complement.
AGGTGCACGAAGCCATTGAGGGCCTCGAGATTCCGGCCGCCAACGTCTTCACCTTCGATAAGGTAGAAGGTGCCCGCCACTTCTCCGAATTGCTAGAGCTAGGCAAAAAAGGCAATGCCGCCGACCTGGAGCCCCTGAAAGCCGCCGTCGAGCCCGACGACCTGCTCACGCTCATCTACACCAGTGGCACCACCGGCAAGCCCAAGGGCGTGATGCTCACGCACGATAACATCCTGAGCAACTGCCGCAACTCGCAGCGCTTCGTGCCCGTCACCAAAGACGACAAGGCCCTGAGCTTCCTGCCGCTCTGCCACATTTTTGAGCGCATGGTGACCTACTTGTACATGATAAACGGCGTGAGCATCTACTACGCCGAGAACATGGACGTCATCGCCGACAACCTGCGCGAGGTAAAGCCCAACATCTTCACCACCGTGCCGCGCCTGCTCGAGAAGGTGTATGATAAAATCGTGGCGAAAGGCCACGAACTCGAAGGCGTGAAGAAAAGCCTGTTCTTCTGGGCCTTGGATTTGGGCCTGAAATACGATACCCAGAAAGACCAGGGCTTCTTCTACAACACGCAGCTGGCGCTGGCCAATAAGCTCATCTTCAACAAATGGCGCGAGGCACTGGGCGGCAACCTGCGCTGCATCGTGAGCGGCGGCGGCGCCCTGCAACCGCGCCTGGCGCGCGTGTTCTGGGCGGCCGGCATTCGCGTGATGGAGGGCTACGGCCTGACGGAAACCTCGCCGGTAATTGCCGTGGGCGGCTTCGAGCCCGAAAACAACATGATTGGTACGGTGGGCCCGCTCATCGACAACACGCAAGTGAAAATTGCCCAGGACGGCGAGATTCTGACCAAGTCGGACTCCGTGATGAAGGGCTATTACAACAAGCCCGACCTCACGGCTGAGGTGTTCGACCAGGAAGGCTGGTTCCACACCGGCGACATCGGCGAGTTGGTGAATGGCAAGTTCCTGAAAATTACTGACCGCAAGAAGGAGATGTTCAAGACTTCGGGTGGCAAGTACATCGCGCCGCAGGTCATCGAAGGTAAGCTGAAGGAAGACCCGCTCATCGAGCAGGCCATGGTGGTGGGCGCCGACCAGAAATTTGCCTCCGCGCTGGTTATCCCTTCCTTCCCCGACCTGAAAGGCTGGTGCAAGCGCAACGGCGTGCCCGACGCAGCTCCTGAAGAGCTTATCAAGAACGAGAAAGTCGTGAAGCTTTACAAAGACTTGATTGAGAAGTATAACAAAGGCTTCGCGCAGTGGGAGCAGGTGAAGCGCCATGTGCTGCTGCCCACCCTCTGGACCGTAGAAAGCGGCGAGATGACGCCCACCATGAAGGTGAAGCGCAAGGTGATTACCGAGAATAACAAGGACCTGATTACCGACATCTACGAGCGGGCCGAGAAGGAGCCGCACGAGCGCGCAGCGCACTAAGCAAAGCGTAGCGCGGACTTTTAGTCCGCGCTATTTTTTATTGAACTGTTATGCAAGCCTAATAAATTTTTACGTAAGTTTACCGCACTATCAGCCCGCCCATGAAAGCCGAAGAAACCGTCGATTATAACATAAAAGTGGCTTGGCACGCGATTTCGCGCATGTACAACACCCAAGCTGCCCAGAACGATATCACCACGAGCATCGGTTTCGTGCTGCTGAATATCGACCAGGACCGTGGTACGCCCGCCACCAAAATTGCCCCGCTGCTGGGCCTCGAAACCCGCAGCCTCACCCGCATTCTGCGGAGCATGGAGGAAAAAGGCCTCATCTACAAGCAGGCCGACTCGGTAGATAAACGCTCGGTGCGCATTTTTTTGACCGAGCTCGGGCTGGAGAAAAAAGAGGTTTCGCGCCAGACGGTGCGCCACTTCAACCTGAAAATCCGGGAGAAAATCCCGCAGAGCCAGCTCGACGTGTTCTTCAAAGTTGCTGGTCAGATTACGGGCATGATTGAGGGCAAAACCTTATTCGAAGACTTCACGCTGAAGGCGTTGCGCGCCGAGTCGCCGACTTCTTACAGCTAAAACCGTTGTCAGGCTGCCGACGGGAGCGCCTTATCACGGCTGCTTTCGGCAGATTCACAATTCATTTTAGGCGCGAACGTGGTAAGGGTCTTCGCGCCATTCAGGATGACCGTTTAACATCATTATGAATCGAACCATCAAGAAAGTTGCTGTGCTCGGCTCCGGCGTTATGGGCTCGCGCATTGCCTGCCACTTCGCCAATATCGGCGTGCAGGTGCTGCTGCTCGACATCGCTCCCAAAGAGCTGCTGCCCGAGGAGGAGAAAAAAGGCCTCAAGCTGGAGGCCCCCGCCGTACGCAACCGCATCGTGAACGCTGCGTTGCAGGCCGCAATCGTTGCCAACCCATCGCCCCTCTACCGTAAGGCCGACGCGAGCCGCATCAAAACCGGCAATTTCGACGACAACCTGAAGGATATTGCCACCTGCGACTGGACGATTGAGGTGGTAATTGAGCGCCTCGACATCAAAAAGAGCCTCTACGAGCGGGTGGAGCAGTTCCGCAAGAAGGGCACGCTCATTACCAGCAACACCTCGGGCATCCCGATTCACCTGCTGGCCGAGGGCCGCTCGGAGGACTTCAAGCAGCACTTTGCCGGCACGCACTTCTTCAACCCGCCGCGCTACCTGAAGCTGCTGGAAATCATTCCGACCCCGGACACCAAACCCGAGGTGCTGAGCTTTCTGCAGCACTACGGCGACCTGTACCTGGGCAAAACCGTGGTACTGGCCAAGGACACCCCCGGCTTCATCGCCAACCGCGTGGGCGTGTTCGCCCTGCTCGACGCTATGCAGACCATGCAGAAGCTGGGCCTGACGGTGGAGGAAACCGATAAGCTGACCGGCCCGGTAATCGGCCACGCCAAGTCGGCTACCCTGCGCACGTCCGACGTAGTGGGCCTCGATACGACCATCAACGTGGCCAACGGCCTGGCCCAGGGCCTGCCCGATGACGAGGCCAAGGACGTATTTGTGCTGCCCGACTTCGTGAAGAAGATGGGCGAGAGCAAGTGGCTGGGCGACAAAACCGGCCAGGGCTTCTACAAGAAAGTGAAGGGTGAAGGCGGCAAGTCGGAAATCCACGCCCTCGACCTCAATACCCTGGAATACAAGCCGAGCCAGAAGGTGAAGTTTGCCACGCTGGAAATGACCAAAACCATCGAGAAGCTGGCCGACCGTTTCAAGGTGCTGGTGGCGGGCAAGGACAAGGCCGGCGAGTTCTATCGCCTGAGCTTCGGCAGCCTGTTTGCCTACGTAAGCAACCGCATTCCCGAGATTTCCGGCGAGCTGTACAAGCTCGACGACGCGCTGCGCGCCGGCTTCGGTTGGGAAATGGGCCCGTTTGAAACCTGGGATGCCCTGGGCGTGCAGGCCGGTATCGACCTGGCTAAGGCCGCCGGCCGCACCGTGGCCCCGTGGGTGGAGGAGATGGTGGCCGCCGGCCACACCAGCTTCTACCGCGTGACGGACGCCGGCGTGCGCGAATTCTACGACATCGCCTCGAAAGGCTACCAGCCGGTGCCGGGCGTGGAGAACTTCATCATTCTCGACAACCTGCGCGCCAGCGGCAAGGTGCTCTGGAAAAACTCGGGCGCTTCGGTTATCGACCTTGGCGACGGAATTCTGAACGTGGAGTTCCACTCGAAGATGAACTCGCTGGGCCAGGACGTGATTCTGGGCCTGCTGAAGGGCGTAGAGATGGCCGAAGCCGGCTACCGCGGCCTCGTGGTGGGCAACGACGCGCCGAACTTCTCGGCCGGCGCCAACCTGGGCCTCGTGTACATGCAGGCCCTCGAGCAGGAGTTCGACGAGCTGAACATGATGATTCAGCAGTTCCAGCAGGCCATGATGCGGATGCGCTACAGCAGCATCCCGGTGGTGGGCACCCCGCACGGCCTCACGCTGGGCGGCGGCTGCGAGCTGAACCTGCACTGCGACCGCGTGGTAGCGGCCGCCGAAACCTACATGGGCCTCGTGGAATTCGGCGTTGGCCTCATCCCCGGCGGCGGCGGCACCAAGGAAATGACCCTGCGCACCGCGGCCAAGTACGAAGACGGCGAGCCCGAATTCAACCTGCTGCGCAACACCTACATGACCATCAGCACCGCCAAAGTCTCGACCTCGGCCGCTGAGGCCTTCGACCTGGGCTTCCTGCGCCGCGGCGACGAGATTGTGGTGAACTCGAACCGCGTCATCGCCCAGGCCAAAGCCGCGGCCCTCGACTTGGCCGATGCCGGCTACACCCAGCCGCTGCAGAAAACCAACATCAAGGTGCACGGCAAGGGCGCCCTGGCCATGTTCAAAACCGGCGTGTACGCCATGCAGCAGGGCAACTACATCTCGACCCACGACCAGCTCATTGCCGATAAGCTGGCCTACGTGATGTGCGGCGGCGACCTATCGGCCCCCACCGAGGTGAGTGAGCAGTACCTGCTGGATTTGGAGCGCGAGGCGTTCCTGAGCCTCTGCGGCGAGCGCAAGACGTTGGAGCGGATTCAGTCTATTCTCACGACGGGCAAGCCGCTTAGAAACTAAGCATCTCAAGCTGCTATGGCTTCTCAAGCAAATGCTGTGATGGATGAACGGGTAGTGCAAACATGGGCTTTGCACTACCTCCATTCACGCTATGCGAAGATGAATCCTAAATGCAGGATTTTCGCTGACGTGGAAATGTTGCTAAAAAAGCAGTACGAGGGGAAGAAAGGGCACGATAGAGTTGACGGTCTGATTTGTATTAGCAAAGCAACTAGTTGCTATTCTGTTGCAATCGAAGCTAAATCGATGAAAACGGCTTACTCTCTTTTGACAGCTTCAAAAGAGGGTAGCACTAAGCAGAATGTATTAATCAGTGCATTACTGGTCATACCAACCGTTGTATCGCTAGCTATATTCTGGACGTTGGTTTGGTACTGGTTGATACTAATTGCAGCAGGAACATTACTGGCTTCTTTTCTAGTAATTGGCTTCTATAATGACTCGCCTTCGTTACTGACAACCGGTGTTCATGAGCAGCTAGGGAAGTATGCTGGTAATGAAAAGTGGTTGGCTCTGCCAGAAGAAGCTATGCAACATCTGGCATCTTCCGAAAAGTGGAATCAGTTTTTGAAAATCTGCAAGCATGCTGGCTACGGATTAGTAACTGTAAACCATGACGGATTCGTCATTGAATGGCAGGAACCTAAGCAGATTAGAGGAGACTTCATCGGCTCTTACAAGCAGGAACAGGAAATTAAAAATTACCTGACCGGAAAAACGTCGCAGCTTACGAACTACGCAAGTTGCGTGCATTTCAAAAACAAGTTGCAAACTGTGGCCTGTAAAAATCCTTTGTCAAAGGTTTCGGTGCCCGTAATCTGATAATCAAATAAACATGTCGAACAACACCGCATATATCGTAGCCGGCTACCGCACGGCCGTGGGCAAAGCCCCCCGCGGCGGTTTCCGCTTCACCCGGCCCGACGACCTCGCCGCCGTCGTCATCAAGCACCTTGTGGCCGAAGTGCCCGCCCTCGACCCCACGCGCATCGACGACGTCATCGTCGGCAACGCCGTGCCCGAGGCCGAGCAGGGCCTGCAGATGGGCCGCCTGATTTCGCTGCTGGCCCTGCCCATCAACGTGCCCGGCCTCATCGTGAACCGCTACTGCGGCTCCGGCGTCGAGACTATCGCCATGGCCGTGGGCAAAATCTCGGCCGGCATGGCCGACTGCATCATCGCCGGCGGCACCGAGAGCATGAGCATGGTGCCCACCGTGGGCTGGAAAACCGTGCCCAACTACAAGCTGGCCATGCAGCACCCCGACTACTACATGGGCATGGGCCTGACGGCCGAAGCCGTGGCCAACGACTACAAAATCTCGCGCCAAGACCAGGACGAATTCGCCTACAACTCGCACCAGAAGGCCATCAAGGCCATTCAGGCCGGCAAGTTTGCCAAGAGCATCGTGCCCATCACGGTAGAAGAAACCTATGTGGACCAAGCAACAGGCAAGAAGAAAAACCGCTCCTACGTGGTGGATACCGACGAAGGTCCCCGCGCCGATACCTCGGTAGAAGCCCTAGCCAAGCTGCGCCCCGTGTTCGCCGCCAACGGCACTGTCACGGCCGGTAACTCGTCCCAAACCTCCGACGGCGCGGCCTTCGTGCTCGTGATGTCGGAGCGCATGGTGAAGGAGCTGAACCTGGAACCCATCGCCCGTATGGTGAACTACGCCTCCGAAGGCGTCGACCCGCGCATCATGGGCATGGGCCCCATTGCCGCCGTGCCCAAAGCCCTCAAGCAGGCCGGCATGAAACTCGACGACATCGACCTGTTCGAGCTCAACGAAGCCTTCGCCTCGCAGAGCCTGGCCGTGGTGCGCGAGCTCGGCATCGACACCGAGAAGCTGAACGTGAACGGCGGTGCTATTGCCCTGGGCCACCCGCTGGGCTGCTCCGGCGCCAAGCTCAGCATCCAGCTCTTCGACGAACTGCGCGAGCGCGGCAAAAAGTACGGCATGGTTACCGCCTGCGTGGGCGGCGGCCAGGGCGTCGCCGGCATCTACGAGCTGCTGAAGTAGCTTTTTGTGTCGCCGCTAAAAAGAACGTCATGCTGAGCGCAGCCGAAGCATCTCGCGTGCAGCAGTAATCAAGTTGGCTGCAACGATGCGAGCGAGATGCTTCGGCTGCGCTCAGCATGACATTCTGAATGAAAAGAGAAAACCCCGCTCATCCGGGGTTTTCTTTTCGTAAAGTAGTAGGCGTGCCTAACATTTTTTCTTATCTTGCAACACTAAACCGCCGGCCTCTTTGTTTCTCCAACTAGTAGGCTAGCCTAACACTTTTCAACTCCACACCCCACCCCAAACTGTCATGGAAGTAACGCAGCAAGCCAGCCTGAAGGGCGGCGAATTCATCATCAAGCCGACCGATGCCCAGAGCGTCTTCACCCCGGCCGACTTCACCGAGGAGCAGAATATGATGCACCAGACGTGTATCGACTTCGTGCAAACGGAGGTTTCGCCCCTGCTCGAGCGCCTCGACAACCACGAGGAAGGCCTCATGCGCGGCCTGATGGAGAAAGCCGGCCAGCTCGGCCTGTTCGGCGTGAGCGTGCCCGAGCAGTTCGGCGGCCTCGACATGGACTTCCCCACCTCGCTACGGGTAACCGAAGGCGTGGGCGGTGGCCACTCGTTCCCGGTAGCCTTCGCGGCTCACACCGGCATCGCCTTGCTGCCCATCCTGTACTTCGGCAACGACGAGCAGAAGGCCAAGTACCTGCCCGGCCTCACCAGCGGCGAGCTGATGGGCGCCTATTGCCTCACCGAGCCTGGCTCGGGCTCCGACGCGCTGGGTGCTAAAACCAAAGCCGTCCTCAACGCCGAAGGCACGCACTACGTACTGAACGGCCAGAAAATGTGGATTACCAACGCCGGCTTCGCCGACGTGTTCATCGTATTTGCCCAGATTGACGGCGACAAGTTCACCGGCTTCATCGTGGAGAAATCGACGCCCGGCCTAAGCCTCGGCAACGAGGAGCACAAGATGGGCATCAAGGGCAGCAGCACCCGCCAGGTGTTCCTGTCCGACGCGCTGGTTCCCAAGGAGAACGTGCTGGGCGAGATTGGCAAAGGCCACCTCATCGCCTTCAACGTGCTCAACATTGGCCGCATTAAGCTGGCCGCCGCCTGCCTGGGCGCTACCAAAATGGGCGCTACCCAGAGCATCCGCTACGCCAACGAGCGTGTGCAGTTCAAACTGCCCATCTCGAAATTCGGCGCTATCCGCTACAAACTTGCCCAGCAGGCCATCCGCATTTACGCCGTCGAGTCGGCCATCTACCGCGCCGGTATGGACATCTACCGCATGGAGCAGCAGCTCATGGCCGAAGGCAAAGGTGCCAACGAGGCCCTGCTGGGTGCCGCCCGCGAGTTTGCCGTGGAGTGCGCCATGCTGAAAGTAGAAGGCTCGGAAGTGCTCGACTACGTGGTAGACGAAGGCGTGCAGATTTACGGTGGCTATGGCTTCTCGGCCGACTACCCCATGGACCGCGCTTACCGGGATGCCCGCATCAACCGCATCTTCGAAGGCACCAACGAAATCAACCGCCTGCTGGCCGTTGACATGATTCTGAAGAAGGGCCTGAAAGGCGAAATCGACCTGATGGGCCCCGCCCAGGCCGTGCAGCAGGAGCTGCTGAGCATCCCGAGCATGAGCCAGGACGAGGAAACTGGCCTGTTCAGCAAGGAGCTGAAAACCATCGCCAACCTGAAAAAGGCCATCCTGATGGTGGCCGGCTCGGCCGTGCAGAAATTCACCGCCACCCTGGCCAAAGAGCAGGAGCTGCTGATGAACATCGCCGACATGGCCATCAAGGTGTACATCGCCGAGAGCACCATCCTGCGCGTGGAGAAAGAAGCCGCCGCCAAAGGCGAAGAAGCCCTGAGCGTGCAGGCCGACATCGCCCGCGTGTACTTGGCCGACGCCGTGGACCTGGTGGAGAAAGCCGCCAAAGACGCCATCGGCAGCATGGCCGAGGGCGATGAGCAGCGCCTGCTGCTCATGGGCCTTAAGCGCTTCACCAAAACCGAGCTCATCAACGTGAAGGAATCGCGCCGCCGCATCGCTGCCAAGCTGATTGAGGCCAACGAATACGTGTTCTAGGCCACGGATTTTAACGGGTTCCACGGATTTTGTGAACGTTAAAAAAGGCCGCTCCCGGTTTCGGGAGCGGCCTTTTTCGTAGCGCGGATTTTTAGTCCGCGAATCATCATTTTGATTACTTCACCACAATCTTATCCAGCTGCAATGCCGCCGATTTCTTGCTTGGCCGGCTCACGCCGATGATGGTTTTCTCGTTCAGCCAGGTCGTGAAATCCTTGACGTATGCCAGCTGCTGGTCGTCGGCCACATTCAGCTTCAGCCGCTCGGGGGGGCTGATGACGCCGGTTTGAGCATTGACCTTGCGCAGGTAAAGGTCCGATTTCTTGTTGATATTTTCCAGAGTAAGCAATTGAACCGTGCCGCCGAACACGGCCGCCCGGAAGCCGATGCCGGTGTAGCTGTCAACGGCCGGGGCCACTTGGTCCTTCGCCACAATGCTGTGCCAGGTAGGTGCGCCAAACTCGTTGTAGCCAAACAGGTGCAACTCGCGGGCATGCACGGGGGCTTCGCTGCCGCCTTCTTCAAAATGCTTTTCGCCAATGACGACTAACTGCTTGTCGGGTGTGAGGAGCATGTCGGCTAGGTACACGTCGTCGAGGCGCTGCTTGGCATCGGTGCCGCCGGCTTTGGCTACTTCGGCCAGGTACTCGGGTGTGAAGCGGAATTCAGGCGAAAACTTCATGTCGCCGTTGCCGCTGAAGTCAAATTTCACCACTTTCAGGCTGTAATATTCGCCGGTGGCGTAGTCGGCGCAGATGGCTGCGGCGTAGAGACTGCCGTCGCCCAGCACCGTGAACTTGGCATCGCGCACCGTCACGCTCTTACCGCCGAACACGCCGCCCACCGGCACGCCCAGCACCTTAATCTCGGGCGAAGTGCCGGCCGGGTAGCGGCGGACCGTCAGCTTCTTCATGCCCTCGCTGATGAGCGTGACGTACTGCGTGCCATCGTTGGCCACGTGCACGGCCGGCGAGAAAAAGTCGCCCAGCGCGCGGAAATCGTAGTTCTTGTCCTCAATCTTGTTGCCGCTCTGGTCGAAGAGCGTGGCGGCCATGCTCTTCACCTGCTGCTCGCGGGTGAAGTAGCGGAAGGCCAGCACCCGCGAGCCGTCGGGCGAGATGCTTACGCCGGGCCGGCGGTCGCGCGGAGCCACGGCCATCAGCACTTTGGGCGCGGCTTTCTGGCCACCCTGCAGGTTCACGGGTACTAGCGTCAGGTTCTGGCCGTTGTCGTCCTTGTGATGCAGCACCACCAGCGCCTGCTGCGTGCCGCGCCCGAAGGCCTCCAGCGTTTCGCCGGGGTTGATGGGAATGGTGGTGCTCCACTGCTTCTTCAGGTCGGTGTCGTAGCGCTCCACCGAGTAGCTGCCCGAGCTCTGATGCGCCAGAATCACGAAGCCCGAGCCATCGGCTAAGGCCAGCGTTTTGCGGGGCACGCGCATGTCGTAGCGGTCGGTGCCCTGCTCGGGTAGGTAGCTGAACGGCGTCGATTTTACCTTCTGGGCCTGGGCAGATTCTGTGTTTGCTAAGCCACTTATTAAGCTCAACACTAATGCGAAGTGGGGTACAAAATTTTGGCGTCGATTCGTCATAAAAGGAAAAATTGTGAGCAGGAAGCTGGTCAAAAGTACCCAATTCGGGCCTTGCTAACGCTGGTTTGGCCGGATTATGGCTAAGCGCGCCGGGGCAGCTAACAAAAACGTCTTTCAAGCATAACACTTCCGTGGCCCTGCCCGTATAGGGAGCCGCTAACTTTGCAGCCAACCAGCGAGTCCAGTCGGGACCGCTCCCAGCAAGCAAAAAAGTCCACCGTTGTCTGACCGCGAAAATCATCGCATTAGACGAGATTATTGGGCTTTTGAGCGGTTTTGTTGAACAAACTTCAGTTGCGTCGTACCTTTGTCGCCGCGATATCTACTATTATTATGAAATCTCTGTTTAAGTTCGCTCTTTTATCCGCCCTCATCGTTGGTGGCCGTTTGGCCAAGCAGCCTGCTTCGGCAACCGTGGCGCAGGCTACGCCAACTGCCAACAATGGGTCGGTGGTCATGGTGCATCAGGTGCTCACTTCGGAGCCCGTACCGCCAGCACAAGAGCAAAACCAGCCGCAGCATAGCGGCAACGGCCTCATCGCCGAGCTGTTTTAGCCAGCTTGCAGAACGACTTTTTTAAAGGTCGTTTTTTTTTGCCCATCCCAAAACGTTTGCGGGGCTTTATTAGCTAATTCGGCTCCAGTTCACCGCCGTGGCGGGCAGGCTTTCAATATGATGGCGGATGGCCGCGTTGGCCGGGTTAGTCAGGTCGGGGTCGTTGGCCAGAATGGTTTGGGCGGCGGCCCGGCTTTCGCTCAGGATGCGGCCATCTTTGGCCAGGTCGGCAATCAATAGGTCCAACACACCGCTCTGTTGGGTGCCCATCAGGTCGCCGGGGCCGCGCAGTTTGAGGTCGATGTCGGCAATTTCGAATCCGTTGTTGGTGCGCACCATTGTTTCGAGGCGGGTGCGGGCGTCTTTGCTCAGCTTGAAGCCCGTCATCAGAATGCAATAGCTCTGGTCGGCGCCGCGGCCCACCCGGCCCCGCAACTGGTGCAACTGCGAGAGGCCGAACCGCTCGGCTGATTCAATCACCATTACCGAGGCATTGGGTACGTTCACGCCCACCTCAATTACGGTGGTAGCCACCATAATCTGGGTTTCCTTCTTGAGGAAGCGCTGCATCTCGTAGTCCTTCTCCTCGGCCTTCATGCGCCCGTGCACAATGCTGATTTGCATCTCCGGAAAGGCCCGGCTCACGCTCTCGTAGCCGTCGGTCAGGTCTTTGTAATCCATCGCTTCCGACTCCTCGATGAGCGGATACACGATGTACACCTGCCGTCCCAGCTTCACTTGGTCTCTAATAAACTCGAACACTTTAAGACGGTTGGCGTCGAAGCGATGCACCGTTACGATGGGCTTGCGGCCGGCGGGCAGCTCGTCAATCACGCTCACGTCGAGGTCGCCGTAGAGCGTCATGGCCAGCGTGCGGGGGATGGGCGTGGCTGTCATCACCAGCACGTGCGGAATGATGTGCGGGTTTTTCTGCCACAGCTTCGAGCGCTGCGCCACGCCGAAGCGGTGCTGCTCATCCATGATGGTCAGGCCCAGGTTGCGGAACTGCACCACGTCTTCGAGCAGGGCGTGGGTGCCCACCAGCATGTGCAGCGTGCCGTCGCGCAGGGCCTCGTGCAGCACACGGCGGTCCTTGGTGCGGGTGCTGCCCGTGAGCTTACCAATCTGGATGCCTAGCGCGTCGGCATATTGTTTCAGGCCCACGTAGTGCTGGTCGGCCAAGATTTCGGTGGGGGCCATCAGGCAGCTTTGGGCGCCGTTGTCGGCCGCCATCAGCATGGCGATAAAGGCCACGATGGTTTTGCCCGAGCCTACGTCGCCCTGCAGCAGTCGGTTCATCTGCTTGCCGGCGCAGAAGTCCTTGTAGATGTCGTGGATAACGCGTTTTTGCGCACCGGTAAGGTCAAAAGGCAGGTGGTTTTTGTAGAAGTCGACCAGCGTGGGCACTTCCTTAAAAATCTGCCCAGCCAGCGTCACCTTGCGCTGGTCGCGCTGGCGTAGCAGCTTCAACTGCACATAAAACAGCTCCTCAAACTTCAGCCGGAACTTGGCCGCGGCCAGCAGCTGGTTGCTCTGCGGAAAGTGAATCTGCTGCATCGCCTGCGCCTTGGGCATCAGCGCATAATGCTCTATCAGCTCCGGCGACAGCGACTCGGTGATGTGCGGCACGGCCAGCTTCAGCAGCTCGCCCACCATGCGCATAATGGCCTTGCTGTCGACGCGGTGGTAGTTCTTGAGCTTCTCGGACGTGTTGTACACCGGCTGCAGAAAGCTCTGGCCGGGCTTGTTCTCGTTTACTTCCTCCAGCTCCGGGTGCGCCATCTGGGGCCGCCCGTTGAACATCGTCGGCTTGCCGAAAACAATGTATTCCTGGTTGTTGCGGGTGTACTGCTGCACCCACTTCACGCCCTTGAACCACACCAGTTCCAGCTCACCAGTGCCATCGCCTACCTTGGCCGTTAGGCGCTGCTTCGGTCCTTCACCTATGAGCTCCTTGCCGCGCAGCACGCCTCGTACCTGCACGTAGGGCAGGTCGTCGTTCAGGTCGGCAATGTTATATACCTGCGTCCGGTCAAGATAGCGAAACGGGTAGCGCTGAATCAGGTCGCCGTAGGTGAACAGGCCCAGCTCCTTGCCCAGCAGTTGGGCCCGCTGCGTGCTGCCCACCGAACGCAGGTGTTCGAGCCGGGTATTGAAAAAGTTACTCATCTAGGTCATTTAACAATTAACATTTATCATTTAACAAATCGGCCTTTGCGCCTGAAATGGCATTATGCATCAGCATGTTAAATGTTAATTGATAAATGTTAAATGACAGTTATTTATACTTAAGCGTGTTCAGCATGTGCACCATGTCGGCCTTCACGTACTCAATCACCGGGGCCAGCGAGTCGTTGTCGGTGGCTGTGCGGAAATACAGCGCGCCGCGCAGGAAGTGGTGGGTGCTGTCGGTGGTGTAGAACTGGAACTGGCTGGGCACTTCGCCCTGCAGCTCAAATACCGAAGCCCGCATGCCGTTGGGCGTCTTCAAAATGCGCTCATCAATGGCCGTGGCCTTGATTTCGTGCTTGCCCGTAAGCTTACGCGCATCCTCCATCATCTTATTATAGAGGCGCCGGTCGCGCTGCACGTCCATGTAGGTAATCTGCACGTTGGCGTGCAGCCTGGGGTAGTACACGTTAATCCAGTTCGGCTGGGCCAGGTACGACGAGTCGCGCTTAATCACGGCCTCTTTCGAATACTCGAACGAATACGGCCGGTCGCCCGGCAGCGGCTGGAAGGCGTGCGGCGGCAGGTCGATGCGGTTGTAGCCCTTGGGCTTGGGCGTGAAGTCGGGTGCCGACGAGCAACTGGCCAGCAGCGCCGCCCCCGCTAGTAGTGGCAGAAAAAGAAACTGTTTCATGGAGCAAACGCGAGAATCCGGCCAAACGGCCAGCACTTTCGCACTATCAAAGGTAACGGGCTGCACAACGAAAAAAGCCCCGGCAGAGTGCCAGGGCTTTGCATCGATAACCGATTTGGCCAGTTGCAGTCAGAAGGGCAATTGGTCCAGCTCCGGCTCCTGCCGAAACGTGTGCTGCGGCTCTGCGGCGGCAGCCGGGGCGTCGGGCGAATTGCCCGGGCCCTGCGGACGGCCACCTAGCATCGAAATCTCATCGGCGATGATTTCGGTGATGTAGCGCGTTTGCTGGTCTTTATCCTGGTACTGGCGGGTGCGCAGCTTGCCTTCGATATACACCTGCTGGCCCTTTTTGAGGAATTTATCAGCCATGTCGGCCAATCCGCGCCACGCCGAGATGTTGTGCCACTCGGTGCGCTCCACGCGGTTGCCTTGCTTGTCTTTGTAATACTCGTTGGTAGCGAGGGTGAAGTGAGCTACGCTCACACCGCCTTCGAGGTGACGTACTTCGGGGTCTTTGCCCAGATTGCCTACCAAAATCACTTTGTTCACACCGGCCATATTATTGCACGTTAGGAAATACAGAATCAAGAAAGCCACCCGGCTTGCTCTTGCTTCAAAGGTAAGAACTTAAATCGGGCCCGCAAATATTTTTGCTAAAAATATTTGCGGATAAAACTAAAAATATTGGTAGTGCCTCGACTAGAAGTTTTGCTCAATATAATTAGCAATGAGCTTGGGTTTTGGCAGTGCCTCAATCTCCGCCGCCGAATACGCCCGCAGGCCTAAATCGCGCACAGTGGCCGCGGGCAGCGGCTCCGTGAGCGGCAAATTGTGGAAGCGCGCCTCCAGCTTCTGGTGGCTTAGGATGTGGCGGTAGGCGGCGCTGGGCTCGGCGGCGCAGCTGGTATCGAGGACAGCCCCGAGGGCGTCGAGGTGCCGGGTCAACTCATCGGCGGGTAGCTCGGCGGCATCGGTTTCGACCAGCGCGAAATCGTACAGGCCCTGCCAGATGTCTTTCTCGCCCCGCTCGCGCAGGTACACCGAGTCGCCGTGGCGCAGCACGAAATAGTGGAAATAACGGGTGCGGGCCTTCTTGGCCTTACTCTTCACCGGCAGCAGCGCCACCTGCCCGTGCTGAAAAGCCCAGCAGCTAGCCTGCATGGGGCAAAACAGGCAGTCGGGCTTGGCCGGCGTGCACTGAATGGCCCCAAACTCCATAATGGCTTGGTTGAAATCGGCCGGCGCGTTGGCCGGAATGTGCTGGTCGGCCACGGCCTGAAATTCCTTGCGCGAGCTGGGCGCGGCGATGTCGGAGTGCAGCCCAAACAGGCGGGCCAGCACGCGGTACACGTTGCCGTCGAGCACGGCTACGGCCTCATCGAAGGCAAACGAGGCAATGGCCGCCGCCGTGTAAGGGCCCACACCACGCAGCTTCAGCAGGCCGGCGTAGTTGGCGGGGAAGTAGCCGCCGTACTCTTCTACTACCTGGCAGGCGGTGCGGTGCATATTGCGGGCCCGCGAGTAGTAGCCCAGGCCCTGCCAGTAGCGCAGCACCTCGGCCTCGGGGGCGGCGGCCATGTCCTGCACCGTGGGGTAGGCGCGCAGGAAGGTTTCGTAGTAGGGGAGGCCCTGCGCCACACGAGTTTGCTGCAGGATGACTTCGGATAGCCAGATGGCGTATGGGTCGCGGGTGTGGCGCCACGGCAGGTCGCGTCGGTGGCGGGGGTACCAGGCCAGCAGGGCCGTGGCCAGAAAGGAAGGTTGAGGGGTTTGATTTGCCAAAATTTTGAAAGCGAATAATTTGGGTCAGTCGGTTGTTTCAGGGGGTTGATTGGTAAAACGAAAAAATGGGGTTACCTTTGTGGCCCCAATTCAAGGGCGAACCGCCTACGAGGCAAAGGCTTACGCTGGAATTTGGGAATTTTTTTGCCCGCAACTGTATTTTTTTCAACCACCTAAGTACCATACCAACGTGACGAAAGCTGAGGTAATCGCCGAAATCTCCACGAAGACCGGCATCGAGAAAGCTGATGTATTGATGACTGTTGAAGCCTTCTTCAAAGTCGTGAAAGATTCGATGACCGAGGGCAACAACATTTATGTACGCGGCTTCGGCTCGTTCGTAAACAAGAAGCGCGCTCGTAAAGTAGCCCGCAACATCTCGAAAAATACGTCGCTCATCATCGAAGAGCACTACATTCCGAGCTTCAAGCCGTCGAAAACCTTCGTGGCTAAGATTAAGAACAGCAAGAAGGTTAAAGCCACGGCCGCCAAAGCCTAGTTTATCCCGTAGTCGGTATTTGGTAGTCAGTAGTCAGACAGTTAGTTAAGTCCGAATACTGACCACCATATCCCGGATACCACAACAAGCCGGCCGTGCCGCCGGTGTCTTTTCCGATAGGGAAAGCCCGGCGGCCGGTTTTTTTCAGCCTATGGCCACTACCAGCTCTGCTTCGCATCAATTGGTTCTCGTCGCTGCCGCCGTTGTGCTGGCGGGCGGCCTGTTCATGCTGCCCAAAGGCATCATGAAACCCAAGGAAAGCAAGTCGGAGCTGAGTAAGGATGCTGCCGCCACTGCCAACCGCGACGGCGGGGGCATGGCCACCAACGGCTCCAAGACCGAAGCATCCTCGGGGGCGGTGCCCGCCACAGCCACCGACAACAACGGCCCCAACGCGGCCCCGCACACCACGGCCACTCCCGCCCAGCGGCAGGAGCTGACGCGGTTGCTGGCCGAATACAAGGCCGCGCCCGATGCGGCGGCCAAAGCCACGGTGGCCACCACCCTGGCCCGCCGCTACAACAGCGTGGAGCGGTTCGACAGCGCTGGCTATTACCTGGAGCAGGTGGCCCAGGCCAAGCCTAGCGCACAGAACTGGCAGCAGGCGGCTGACGCTTATTTCCAGGCGTTCAGCTTCGCCGCTTCCGACGAGCGCGTGAAAATGCTCGGCGGCAAGGCCCGGGAGCTGTATGCCAAGGTGTTGAAGGAGCAGCCCGGCAACCTCGATGCCAAAACCAACCTCGGCATGGCCTACATGGCCTCCGAAAACCCTGTGCAGGGCATTACTTACCTGCGCGAAGTATTGGAAGCCGACCCGCGCAACGAGAAAGCCCTGTATAACATGGGGATACTCGCCGTGCAAAGCAACCAGTACGACAAAGCCGTGACGCGTTTCCAGGATTTGGTGAAAGTCAATCCAAAAAATGTGAACGGACAATTTTACCTCGGCGTAACTTTGGCCCGTACCGGCGCTAAGGAAGAAGCCAAAAAAGCCTTCCTCACTGCCAAAAGCCTCAGCAACGACCCTGCCCTGGCCGCGTCGGTGGAGGAGGAAATTGCCAAGCTGAAATAGGTTTTTGGTAATTCGTTTTTGGTTTTTGGACGGTCTTAATAAGCCAGCCATCGTCAACCGAAAGCAAAAAGCCAGAAACCAGAAACCGAATACATCAACAACTTAACCCCCAAGCATCATGCCCTGCGGTAAAAAAAGAAAGCGTCATAAGATTGCCACCCACAAGCGCAAGAAGCGCCTGCGCAAGAACCGCCACAAGAAGAAGTAAGCCTCACGGGGCGTAGCGGCGGCCGGCAGTTTTCCTAACGGGAAGGGAGCCAGCCGTCTATCTCTCACGTAGCCTCCCGAGTGGGGCCGCGCAGATGCTTTTCCCGTGGCTCGCGAGGGAAGCCAGAACCATGCGGTTCTGGCTTCCCTTTGCCGGTTTCGGGGTAAGCGGTTGGCGGCCTTGCGGAGAAGTTACCTTAACTAAATCAAGGCTTTGAGTAATGAATTAGTCATTAATTCTACTCAGGAAGGCGAGCGCATTGCGCTGTTGCAAGACAAGCGGCTGATTGAATATCATTTCGACCGCAACGACACCAACTATTCGGTTGGCGACATCTTCCTGGGCACCGTGAAAAAGGTGATGCCCGGCCTGAACGCTGCTTTCGTGGACATTGGCTACGAAAAGGACGCGTTTTTGCACTACGGCGACCTCGGCGAGCAGTACCATTCCTTCACGAAATGGGTGCGCACGGTACAGAGTGGCCGGGCAACCAGCGCCGGGCTGGAAAAATTCACGTTTGAGCCGCCCCTCGAAAAAGTAGGGAAGGCGGAAAGCGTATTTAAGAAAGGACAACAGATTGTTGTTCAGATTATCAAGGAGCCTATCTCGACGAAAGGCCCTCGCGTGAGCACCGACATTTCGATGGCCGGCCGCTACCTCGTGTTGATGCCGTTTTCGAACACCATCAGCGTCAGCAAGAAGATTGTGAGCAAGGCTGAGCGCGACCGGCTCAAGCGCCTCATTGCCAGCATCAAGCCCGAAAACTTTGGCGTTATAATCCGCACTGTGGCGGAGGGGCGCGAAGTGGCCGAGCTTGATAAGGATATGCAGGATATGGTGGCGAAGTGGGAGCAGCTTTACAGCACGCTACGCACCGCCAAGCCCAACGACAAGGTGCTCGGCGAGCTGGGTCGCACGTCGTCGATGGTGCGCGACATGCTGAACGAGTCGTTCGACAGCATTACCGTGGATGCCCCGGCGATGTACGAGGAGATGCGCGACTACCTGCAGAAAATCGCGCCCGACCGGCTGGGCTTGCTGAAGCTGCACAACTCGAAAATCAAGGTTTTTGAGCAGACCGGCATTGAGAAGCAGCTGAAAACGCTGTTTGGCAAAACCGTGACGGTGCCCGGCGGCGGCTACCTCGTGATTGAGCACACCGAAGCCCTGCACGTAATCGACGTGAACTCGGGCAGCAAGAGCAACCAGGAAAACGACCAGGAAGCGACGGCGCTCATGATTAACATGCTGGCGGCCAAAGAAGTGGCTCGGCAGCTGCGCCTGCGCGACATGGGCGGCATCATCGTGGTCGACTTCATCGACATGCGCTCGGCCGAAAGCCGCAAGAAGGTGGAAGACGCCGTGCGCGACGTGATGAAGCACGACAAGGCCAAGTTCACGGTGCTGCCCATCACCAAGTTCGGCCTGTTGCAGATTACCCGGCAGCGGGTGCGCCCGGCCGAGAATATCGTGACCGGTGAGGTGTGCCCCACTTGCGGCGGCACGGGCAAGATTTCGGCCTCCATCCAGGTAACGGACGACATCGACAACAGCATCGACGACCTGCTGGTGAACCAGAACCAGTCGGGCATCACGCTGTCGGTGCACCCCTTCCTGTATGCATATTACACCAAGGGCCTGATTTCGCGCCAGATGAAGTGGTACCTCAAGTACTACAAGTGGGTGAAAGTGGTGAACGACAGCAGCCTGGGCCTCACCGACTACCGCATCGAAGACGAGCGGGGCGAGGAAATCCAACTGCGCTCGTCGGCCGCCGCCATGAGCCGCCTGCAGGACCGCGAAGTAGAAATCGTGGATTAGCGACTGATTATTCAGCCACTTGAATCAGCAAAAAGCCCCAGCTTCATGAGAAGCTGGGGCTTTTTATTGGGGTTTTTGTCGGATTAGAACTTGATGCCGAGGTCGAGGCCGAAGGAACTGTTTTTGATGGTTACGTCGCTCATGCCGCGCTTGCTTTCGAAGTAGTGGTCGATGTCGACCAGGCCGCGGTGGTAGCCCAGACCGGCGAACAGCTTGGTGCTTTGGCCCAGCGTGTATTCAGCACCAGCAGCTACCAGCGCGTCGGCATCGAAGAAATACACGTAGTCGCCGGCTTTGTTTTCGGTGCCGGTGGCGGGGTCGGTGTAGAACTTGCTGCCGTTGATGCGCGTGCCGATGGGCACGTTCAGCGAGCCGCCGACCTGGAAGTAGAGGCGCGTGGCGGGTGCGATTTCATTGGTGAAGAGCTTCACGGTGAGCGGTACTTGCAGATACTGCGTGCTCATTTTGTACGACGTTTGAAAGGCATTGCCAACGCCGGAGCCGCTGTTGTTATAGTCGGTGTAGCGTACGCTGCCGCCTTTGCCGGCCAGTTCGAGGCCGGTGCTAAAGGCGTAGTTTTCACCAAAAAAATAATCGACTACCAGGCCGCCGCTGAAGCCGAGTTGGCTGCCATCACTGGCAAAGGCGTTCTTAGTGGTTGACTCGGCGCGGAGGCTGGTGATGGCGGGCGATACTTTCAGGCCGATTTCGACCTGGGCTGAAGCAGTGCCAGCGGTAGCGACGAGGGCCAGCAGGGCCAGAAATACTTTTTTCATAGGAACAGATAGTACAATTGTAGAGTAGAACGGCGGAGTGCCGGTCGGTTCTGGGCTAATTTTACTCCAAAGTAACGCGCGTGGATACGAATAATTTTGCCTGGCGGCGCTGGCTGCCCTTATTTCTAGTCGTTGGCCTGGGCTTGAATGCCTGCAAAAGCGGCCCGGCCGACGGCTGCCGCCCCGATGCCGCCGCGGATGCCGCTGCCGTTCCGGTGAAGCTGCAGCATTTGGAACCGGCGTTTTTTCGGCTGAAAACGGCTGATGAGGCGCTGAAGCTCATGAATGCGCATCCGAAGTTCGCCCGCTACTACCTGCAGCGGCAGCCGGCCAATGAGCAGGAGCTGGCGAAAGGCCTGGTGCAACTGGCTACCAATCCGGCGCTTCAGCAGCTGGGCCGCGAGACGGCGGCGGCCTTCCCCGACAGCGCCGCGCTGCGGCACGACGTGAGCGAGGTGTTTCGGCGGGTGCACCACTACTTCCCCGATTTCCGGGTGCCGACCAGCTATACCTACGTGAGTGGTTTTCTGGCGAAGGATATTTATGTGAATGACAGCCTGCTGGTGATGAGTCTGGACTGGTTTGTGGGCCCCAAAGCCAGCAAGCGGCCCGATTTGCCGCAATACATGCTGCGCCGCTACACGCCGCGCGGCCTCATGCCGCTGCTGGCCCAAGACGTGGCCAGCAAATACAACAAGCACGAGCTCACGGCCAACACCATGCTTGATGCGATGGTGCACGCTGGCAAAACGCTCTACTTCGCCAGCCAGATGCTGCCCTGCACCCCCGATTCGGTGCTGCTGGGCTATACCAGCCGTGAAATGATTGGCCTGGAAGCTAACGAAGCCCGCGTGTGGGGCCACTTTCTGGAGAAAAACCTGCTGTACTCGACCACGCCTTTCCTGCTGCAGAAGTACGTGGGCGAGCGCCCCAACGTGCCCGAAATCGACAAAACCTGTCCCGGGCGGGTCGGACAGTGGGTAGGTCTGCAAATCATCCGCAAGTATGTGGCCGAGCACCCTAACGTACCGTTGGCCCGCCTGATGGCCGAAACCAACGCCCAGCGCTTGCTCAACGATTCGCACTATCGGCCGAAAAAACAATGAGTGAATGGGTGAGTGGGTGAATGAGTGAGTGGCCGTGCGCCTGCCACCCATTCACTCATTCACCCACTCACCCATTCACTCATTGTCCTATGCACGTTGCCGTTTTCAGCCAGTACCACACCAACCCCGATTGCCCGGCTACTAGCCGGCACTACACATTGCTGGCGCACCTGGCGAAAACCCACCGTGTGACGCTGTTGACCACGCCCGCCTGGAAAGGCCAGCGGCTGACGCAAGAGTTTCCGTGGGTGCCGGAGGGCGTGGAAATTCGAGAAGCGGCCATTCCGTACGAGAACAAGATGGGGCCAGCGCGGCGGGCGCTGGCGTTTGCGCAATACGCGGTTTGGGCCGTGCGCGAGGGGCTGCGGATTGAGAAACCGGACGTTATCTGGGGCATTAGCACGCCGCTGACCGCGGCCTGGGCGGCGGCGCAGGTGGCACGCTGGCGGCGGGTGCCATGGGTGTTTGAGGCGCAGGATTTATGGCCGGCTTTCCCTATTGCGATGGGGGCGGTGCCCACGGCGCTGGCCCGGCAGCAGCTCTATCGCATGGAAAAGCGGCTGTACCAAAGCGCCCGGCACATTTTGCCGCTCTCGCCCGACATGACCCGCTACGTGACAGATTTGGGTATTCCGGCCGAAAAAGTTACGACCGTGCTCAATGGCACCGACCTAGACTTGGCCGCCTGCGCCACGCCCGCCGCCGTGGAGCAGCTGCGGCAGGCGCAGGGCCTGACCGGCAAGCGCGTGGTGCTGTACGCCGGCACCTT
>NZ_BAAGZM010000004.1:0-33511 GCF_054778495.1 Hymenobacter agri | reverse complement strand
CCAGCGAGGCGGCGTTCTGCATGGCCTCGGGCTGCACGTAGTCGCCGTGGGCAATGGCGCGGGCGGTATTGGGAGCGCGGCGGGCGGCATCGGCCGATGCCGGGAACGCATACTCGCCGGGCTTCTCAGCGGCGCGGACCAATAACCGGGCTTTGGCCTGGTCGAACATGGCTTGCTGGTAAGTGGCTGCCGCAGGGCGGGCGGTAAGTTTGTTGGCGGCGGCGTAGGCGTCCACGGCTGCGGCGCCCTGCGGGCCATGCACAAGGTCTTGTAGCTGCCCGTAGTTCAGTGTTTGATTAGCGTCGAGCGGGTGTGGAATGCCGGTCAGGGCTTCGCGCCAGAAGGCTTGTTGTCCGGCATCCGTAGGCTCCATGTCAGCCAAGTATTGCAGCGTCTTATTGCTGGCTCGGCCGTGGAGTTGGGGCGTAGTGCCGGCCGTGTATGAGCCGGCGTGGATGGTGCGAGGAGCACGGGCAACGGTGGCCCGGATGGTGCGTTTGGTAGACTGGTTCTCAGGCACGGTAAGGCTGATTATCTTTTACAAGATAATGCAGCCGTCTGCAACCTGTTATAAATGGCAGCCGCCGCCTAATTCTAGGCGGAGCAACCTGGCCTTAATTTGTTCTATCTCATACATCGCAAGTCGAATGTCATGGTCTAGCGGCTTGGGTAGATAGTCCGGGCACGCAGGGTAGGGAAGGGGCGCGAAACAGCCCCGACTAGTGGGCCGGGGCTGTTTTGACTTTTATCTGCGAGGTTAATATTTCAGCGGCTTGCCAGTGTGTCACTTCATTAAAGCCCTATTCGTGAATCAAATTCACTTCGCATATGGCAATTAAAATGTTCGTGAGGATTACCATATGGTTGTAGTCACGCCCTCATTGCCTTGGGCTTTTAGTGCTCACCAAGCATTAACCGCTTAGAAACGGTTTTGGAGCCGTGCGAGATTTGCAGTAGGAATAAGCCAGAAGGCAGTAAATGCGTGTCTACGACCGTTTCTGTATCCGCAAGGATTCCTTGAACGACTGCTCTGCCTAATGCATCCAACAGAACATAAGTCGGGAGTGCTTGGTCTTGGTTGCCCCCGCCTTTATACTGTATCTTGAAGCTGCCACTACTCGGGTTTGGAAAGACGTCAAAAGTTAACGGCCTGAGCGACGTTGCTGCACTTGATTTATTCTCACCCTTGGGAGTGGCTGCACTCGGAGGACATATTAAGCAATCATCTCCTGGATTCAAAAAACGAGTTCCAAAAGTACGGGTGGCACTGCCTGTGCCGCACTCGTTGGTTACTTGAACTGTTACTTCGAGAGTTTCGCCAAAATCCCGTGGATTGGTGACTGAGGCTCCCCCCGTTGAGTTTCCAGACACGCCCCCTCGGTCATTTGAGTCCGAGGTCCACACGAAGGTAAGGGTGCCATTGGCCTCTTCGTTCTGCACTTGTGCGATGACGTCAGAAGAAGTGGATGGTTCTACACTAGCCGGAGTTCCGGGGTCACGGTCTTCGATAGAGACAACTGGCAAGCCCTTCCACAAAGCTTTGCTGACGGTAACAGGGTTTGCTATGCAGGGACGACTATACGTAGCGGTGACTACAACTGGGCCATTCGAGGGGTCGGTGGTGGGCGATACTTGGTAAGTGTGTGGGGCGGTAGATATTACCGTTCCGGTGGCCGCCAACGACGGTTGAACATCCCATGTGACGGTTGTACCAATCAAGTTAGGCGGCAATTGAAATGTCCGGGATGCTCCGCCTGCACACAACACATACTGGCTAGATGTCGCAGTGATTCGGGTATTCTCCCAGTCTTGCATCAGTCCAGCGTTTACAGAAAACCATTGAAACAAAGAAGCAACGGCGCGGATGCTAAAATTGAATGTTTCATTTGCCACGTCCCTGTACTTTATATGGTCCTCGTGCGTCAGTGCCGCGTAACGCGCGGCCAAATATGGATTGGTTCCGTTTGGTAGATAATCATTGCCCAACCATAAAGTAGTATTATTCCAAGAAGGGCCAAACCCTCGCCAATCTTGGTCAAAAAACCATGGCTCGTTGACACCGCTCGAAAAGAAATCTGCCAGTTGATTCGTGGTGTAAAAGAGGTACCGCATGCGGTCCATGTCTGTGGGCATGCATTGAATCTCTTGCAGGAGCCCACCCGTCTGCGCAGCAGTGCCTGCGGTCCATTGCTGTGCAGGATATGTTCCCCCAGGGTCGTCTTCGCAGTCAAATATTCCATTGTTATCGTACCAGACGCCACCCATGTTGTTCTCGTAATAATCGGGTTGTCCTGCCGGGCACGGGTGCAAGTGAACATGAACATGGGCGGGCACGCTCATGTCCCCAAGCAGGTGCGCGACCCGGCCCAACAGTTGAAGTGCCACAGGGTGCGAGAACGATGGGTCGTACCGGGATTGATGGTAATATTCAACCCGGTTGTTGCCATCAAGGTCCGTAATTGCTTCGAGGAAATAATATCCTTTGTAGAACTCGGGAAGCGTGGCCATCGCGGTCTTGGGAGAATAGGTAAGCACGCGCTTTCTCCCATGCATTGGGCACAGTTGAATTGGGGTCAATACTGTACTGTAGCGAGCGGGCATTATCGCCCCGGTCAGCCTTCCAGAAATGGGTGATTGATGGGGTTACGCCATTGCCAGCAGACGTGCCCAAACCATACACTAAGTCTTCGTTATCCTCGCGCCACGCGCCAACTCCGACTTGAGGAAAACGGGTATCAAAAACCACGTTTTCGGTGCCAATCCCATGGTAGTTAAGGCCCACAGAGCCCTCTAGGACAGGAACAGGTCCAATTAGGTTGCGCAGAAACAAGTATGCTTCTTTGACCATGTACTGGTGTACCCATTCTTTGTGAGCTTGTGCAGGTGAGTGCACGCAAGCCGCCATTGCTAGCGCAACAGTAATTGCTTTTTTCATAAACTGGCTGGAAAATGTGATATGGAAGGTGAAGCCTAAATGTACTTATATTCAAGTAATTCAAAAGCTACTATTTGCTACCTGTTTAAATGAATTTAATTTTCGCGCTTAAAATGTGTATGCACTTGCCAATCTGCTTGTTTGAACGCTTATACAGTCGATTTTTCATTATAGAGTAGCCATTCATTATAGTGCTAGCCGAGGATAAGCTATAGGGTAGCTGGCCCGCAAAATATTGGCTCAACTGACTTTAGCCCTGCTCAATCCGCTCACTGAGACGCTGTATTTCCCTTCTTGCATCTCGTCACCAAGGACCGGCGCGAACTGGCCCACAACGAGCAGACCATTATTTTGGAGTCGGCGCTTAATGACTACCCCGACCTACGCCGCATCGAGATTCGGAATGACGACGTGGAGGTGCTGCCCTAGTACCTGTTTTTTTGAGCGCGAAAGCTAGCAACTGCCCGCCCTGCTCTATCGCTCCGAGTTGCCGAACCAAACGCCTTTGCAGCTCACCTACGAGGTCGAGCTGCGGCGGGCCGGCATCACGGTGTACGCCCCGAGTATGCAGATGCACGATTTGCGGCTGAAGGCGCGCATCGACTGGCTGAAGCTGGCGTTGGCTTCGTACCAAATGTTGTATGTGGCGGCCCCACCGCGATAAGCGAATGAGGGTGTTAAACACAGAACAGCCTCGGCCTCACCAAAGAAGCCGGGGCTGTTCTGTGACTTGGCGGTCCTATTTACTTGGTTTATGGCCTTTGTATATGTATAGGAACGAGCGGTTTGATTTCTCTGGGGGCAGCTTAGGCAGGGAAAGTGCGGGCTTGTTCATCTTTCAAGCGTTGGTTGATTAGGCGGAGGAATGTCCAATTTTTCGCGGTGCGGCGGAGGCGTCGGGCGTCGCAACGGCACTGTCTGCGGGGGCGACGTAGTGGTCTTGCTCACGGAGGTTGAAGGTTGAGGAATAATAGCTACTTGATAAACGGTGTCGGGCTTCGACCATTGATTAACGAAGAAGCACAGCAAGCCAACAGCCAACGCAATAAAGGCCCGCGCGATGGGTTTTTTGGACTTTTGCAGATTCACTGTCCGGTTATCGTTGTTGACCACGTTAACCGTGATTTGCTGAGCGAGCAGGTCAACAAAATAATCCTTGAACTCTTGGACTCCATCGGCTGTGGGCTCGTTCTGCCTGTAATATAGAACCAAGTCATCCATATGTTTGCGTAGCGCTGTCGCGTCCGGAATGCCTTTGTACACCCCATTCTTAAGTACTGCGTAGGACTTGTACGCAAAAAACGTGGACTGGCAGGTCAAGACAAACCCCGCGAGCAGGGCCAAGCCAAAAAGCACCAGCGCCCAATTATTGGTGTGTTTGTAGTCGTATTGGCTGGCAAGCAAGTAAGTAAGCCCGTATGCGCCCGTCAGCAGGGTAATCGGCGTTACCAATACGTTCTCAAGGGTATAGCGCCGCTCGTATTCCTTCTCATGCCAGTTGGATAGGAAGGTAAGCCAGTCAAACTCTGCTTTGGGGCGTTCTGTCGTCATGGGTAGAGATTTGGCGAAATAAAGCAGCCCCGGCTCTTGCTGAACCGGGGCTGCGTGAAAATCTATTTTTGCTCCGTCTGAATCTGTGGGCGGGGCGGAGCCACTGGCGGCGGGGTGTACTCCCGGATTTCACGTTGCGGCGGCGGAGGTGGCGGCGATGGCGTTTGGGGTTTGCTCATGTTTTCTCTCGCTTTTTAGGTGAAGGTGAAGTTTTAGGTGGATTTTTTGCCACTTCTCGCTCCCGCGGACGAGGGGGCGGACTGCTTGGCGCAGTCTTTTGAGGGGTTACTGGTTTGGATGCTGGTTGCTTGGCCATTAAGATAGTGTTAAGCTTGCCGGTAAGCTACAAAAAAGCCCTTGCTCTTTGGCGAGTCGGAACTCACTACTTTCACAGTTCAAAGATGAAATTACCCGGTGAGGTCCGAGCGATTGCCTGTAGGTCCGTGGTAGTCTTAGTTCCCGCATTTCTGATGACTATCGTTGCCCCCGAGGAACTGGCGGCGCGCCCAATTCCTTGCAGAGCGGTAGTGGTGTATTGAGTTGCGTCGAGGCTCATACCTCCTCCGGCCCTGGCAATTCCTTCCAGGTCAGTTGCTGTTTTGGACATGCTGCTAAGTAAGGGTGAGCCAGCAAGCTACGAAATCCCAGCGATTGCTTCAATGGCGAGCACCACCACGCCCAGCCGGACCAATCTGCGGTTGCGGTGCCGGTGGCGCGTGAGCGTACGGTGGTAGCCGAGGCAGTGGCGGGCGGGTTGGCGGCGCATCAGGTCAGGGTAGTGGGGTTAGCAGTTCAGCCAGTCCGGCAACTGTACGCTTACGGCGTAGGCCGCCAGGCCCGCGGTGTTGCGGAAGCTGCGCAAGTCGAGCAGCCCGTTGGTGGCCGTGTCGTAAGTAAGCTCCACAAAGAAATTGCCCGGCATGGCGTAGAGGTTGACTGCTTCGCTTTCGGCTTGCCAGCGCGTGGCCAAGAAGGTGCCGAGATGAAACACGGCGGCGAGTTGCACCTTGTGGTGCAGTTGGTTGAAGTGGTAGGAATTCACGGCGGCTAGGGTAGATAGTCCGGGCACGCAAGGTAGGGGAGGGGCGCGAAACAGCCCCAAACCTCATCAGTTCGGGGCTGTTTGTTCAGCGCGGCAAGGAGCGGTGGAGCAAAACCTGTTTAGTAGGTTAGCCCCGCCACGGCAGCCAGGAGAGGAATCGATTTTTCGTGGAGGTTAGCCTTTCAGGGCAAACAAGTAGGTAAGGGTTGCATGAAAAGCCCGGTTATAGTGGGGACGGCTGCTCACCGGCACCATGTTGTAGGTGTAGCTCGGCGCGAGGTTCAGCAGGCCCAAACTGTAGCTGGCCTGCACGAGTAAGCCGTGGTAGCGGTAGCCCACACCGCCTTGCAGGCCCGCGTCGAAGCGCCGGGTATAGGCGCCACCGGTGTTGGTAGCCAGGTCGGGTCCTGCGTTGTTCACCGGGGTGATGGCCCCGGAAGCGTTTATGGACGCGGCGCCTTGTGGGGTAATCGTGTTGTCGTAGCGGCCATTCAGCAGGAGGCCGAAGTAAGGGCCCGCGAAAACCTGTGCGCCTTGCCCGTCTGTGTGCTGGGTGTAGGCCAGGGCTACCGGCACCGTGAGGTAATTGAGTCGGCTGTGGCCGTCAAACGTGGTGCCCACCCCTGGCCCGGTGCCTGTATAGGACGTGACCTCCGCGTGGCTGGTCGCGCCCCGTTGCGCGTAGAGCACGGCGGCCTGGAGCGCCAAGTGGCCGAAGCCCACAGTGCCCGCAAGTCCCGCTTCGAAGCCGGCCCGGTATCCCCGCGTTTCGCTGTTGGCCAATTGAGCTGAATGGTATGTGGCCAGATTCAGCCCCACACGCGGGCCAAAGCTGAGCGAAGCCTGCTGCCCCCGCGCAGCCCCGCCCACTAATAGCAGGCCGAAAACGACTAACTTTTTCATGCTGCCAAGCTACGAAAAACTTTTGCCCGTTCTTCGGCCAACGTTGTGCCCGTCCCAACGACCAGCCCCGCGCTAGCGGCCCCTGGCCGCTCTGAAGCCTATCGAGCGGCAGGTGAATAGGCCAGCACCTAATGCATAAGGCGTGAACGCAAACAGCCCCAGCTTCTTGGGAAGAGGCCGGGGCTGTTCCATCATAACGGGTGCGACTTACTCCACCGCCAGCTTGCGGTACTCCGTAGCTCCATCATGCACCAGCCGCACGGTGTAAAGCCCAGCGGACAGCCCCAACGTAGGCACGGCCAGCGCGTGCGACCCAACGCCTTGCACCTGCCCGGCCGTCAGCATCCGCACCGTCCGGCCCACCCCGTCAAGCACATCGGCGCTGACAGTCGCGCCTACTTTCAGGAAGTACGATACCGTGGCCGTGCCCCCCATCGCTACCGGGTTCGGATGAATAGCAGGCAAAATTTCAGCCTCGCTCTGCGTCACCGACCGTAATAATGCTTGGCTTTCCCTCATAGTAGTGGGGAGTGTTCTTTGGAAAGCCCCGGTTGAGCCGTTCGACCTGTACATTGCCCAGCCAGGCCAGTTTATGCCTAAGCCTGAGTTAGCAGTTACAACAAAGTCGCTAGCCCCATCTCCATTGTAATCGCCAATTGAGAAACGCTCTCCCCACGATGGAAATGCGCATTGTTCGTTGCCACCAGCTACATCCTTTGTGATAAAACCATATACACCCGAACCATAATTATTGGTCAGTACCCTATAGCCCTGCCAATCCGTTCCCAATGATTTGTTCGCGGTTGCGATAATGTCGTCCTTCAAGTCTCCGTTGAAATCGCCGACGTAGATGCACTCTCCCCAAGAGGGAGTCCAATTGTTATTGTAAGGAAGTTGTCCTTGGCATTCGGTGTTTAATAGCGACGAACCTGGCGCAAGAGTGACGCTATACATTTTTATACCCTGCCAGTCAACTCCTACGGCCTTATTCGCAATCGTGCAAAATTCATTGCGCATGCCATCGCCATTAAAGTCGCCAACATAATACTTCTCACCCCAAGACGGAGAATTACAGTTTGTAGCAGAGGCATTAGTAGTGACGCTTTGAATCAACTGGGTGTGCACATACGGATTGGCGTCGCTCCATGCCCCTGATGAGTTCATGGTAATTTTGAACCCTAACCAAGCATTTGGCACCTTTGAGTACGATAACAAATCATCCTTCGTATCTGGTAAAGAAGAATTGCTATTAAAGTTTCCGACTTCAATTTCTTCGTTTGCCCCTGGAAAACTAATGCTGCCACTCTCCGTGTAGTAGTAAGTTTTGGTAGAGGCAGAGGCAGTTATTTTATAAAACTTAGTGCCTACCACTCCTGAAACCCCTAAATCACTGTTAGCCGTGACTGCTATATCGTTCTTGACACCGTCTCCATCAAAGTCACCGCTATAGATTCGCTCACCCCATGAGGGGTAATGATTTCCTGGAAGGGGATGATTAAAATCGTAATCGTACTCTTGGAAATCATTGCCATCAGATATATAAAGCTTGGTTCCATCAAAGGAGTTACCAACAATAGTGCCCGCTTGCTTCGAAGCATTTGCAGTCACCAGCACATCGTTTTTACCATCTCCATTAAAGTCTCCTACATATGTCTTTTCCGTTGATGAGAAGGTGCTGGCTGGATAAGAATGCAAATCTCTGCTGTTCACTTTGGTAAACATATTTTTGTCAGAGTTCATCGGAAAATTATTCCACAAATAATTTATGGTTGGCACCAAGTTATAATCAGCACCATTAGCCAAAAATGGCAATTGCTCAAATGTTCGATTGCCAGAATTGTACTTATAAGAAGTGGGAAAGTAGCCCGGCATCGATAAAAACGCGTTTTTATCAAGGCATTTGACTCTGCTATATGCATACC
Organism: Hymenobacter agri; assembly: GCF_054778495.1. Taxonomy (NCBI): domain Bacteria; kingdom Pseudomonadati; phylum Bacteroidota; class Cytophagia; order Cytophagales; family Hymenobacteraceae; genus Hymenobacter; species Hymenobacter agri. The sequence continues at coordinate 25,158 of NZ_BAAGZM010000004.1, read as the reverse complement.
TTAACCAGTCCTTGCGGTCTTGTTCAGGCATGCTCATAAACCAACTTCTGTCATCCATCCCGTAAACGGGGCCATAGTCATTCGGTACGAGGCTAGAAGTAGTATTCGTGGGCAGAATAGTCCACACATCGAACTCAACGTAGTACGGCAGTCGGTCACAGAGCCATCCTTGCGGATGTTGTCCACCAGCGGCGAGGCCATATGGCGGATTAGTTTTCTGGCCTTGAGCAAGGTATGTCGGGTCGGACTTGCTCATTATCACTGTGTTTTTTAAATCATTAACCGTTACCGCACCTGGCTGATTGGGCCCGCTGAACGAGAGGTTTTCTACCATATTTATACCCGCCGAGCCCCAATCCCAAAGCAATTTTTTATTGACTGGGCTGCCTGCATAGTAAACTTGGCTCTTTTGAAAATACTCCTCTTTATGCAGTATATCATATTGACTATACCCATTGTAAGTGTACGAATTGCATTCAAAGCCTCTATCGTCTTCTGTGAAAACAGAATTTAGGAATACAACGCCTCTGCGTGCATTTTGCTTGCCAAATGCTCGGATTTTTTCGACTAAGTCGCCGATAAGAATATTGTCGCAATCCCTCTTCAGCATAATATCCATTCTGCCCATGTGGATTGATTCAAACCCTCGTTTAATAAACTCGCATGCTCTGTAGTAAAACCAAGCTCGCGTTTGCCATCTGGATATATCAGGTATTAATAATCCCTTAGGGACTGATGCGAGACCAATTTGAGTTATTAGCGTCTTGGTATCTTCATAAAGCATATCGTGTAGATTCACATCAAATGCAGAGGCGTTATTTAATTCTGGGATTCCATCAAATAAATACTGCGTGTCCCCATTTTTTGGTATTGTACAAATAATTGCGTCTTCGCCTGATTCCAATTGTTCAAATAAACAAGCTTCTAAGATTATGTCTGGATGAGGCTGAAATGTATAGTCTTTGGTAGTAATTCCGTTGTGAATCAGATTGGTAAAAGTTTGTAAATTATCCCAATGGCCACCTGGAAAGAATGTTGCACCATTAATAAATGGATAGCGATAAACCCAGTCAGTGGCCCAAGGCCCTTCTGCCCTATGTATGTATTTAGGGCTAGTTGCATCTATTAGTTCCAGCTTGCTTCTCATTACCTCTGCCATTTCCGTAGGCGTTACGGGAAGACTATTGGTACTGTCCTTAAAACCGAACGGGCCAGGCATGACACTCTGCATGGTCATCGCCTTTGATAAGTACGCTTCAATTGTAGCTCTTGGTACGTGGCCAGTAGTTGAATTGTAACCATCAAAGACGAGTCCACTTGGTGTTTGCGCAGCTAATGATGGAATGAGTAATGTCAGTCCAACAAGTAGTGATAATATTTTATGCATGCTCGTCCTTGAAAAAGTGGTACTAAAATGGATACCCATGCTAGTTGATTTGGGTTGGTGTAACCCGTGCATTAGCTTGCCAGTGGGCAGTTTGAAGTGTTTGTGAATGAGATTCATTTTTGCTTACCGATGGTGAGTAGGCAAGCTACGAAAAAGCCCCAACTATTCAGGCTGGGGCTTTGAGTGATATTAGTAGCCATGTCGGCTAGGCCGCAGCGTCCTGTCAAAGAATGGGTTTCTAGCCGGTGGCTCGTACTTCTTGAGCGTAACCAGCGTAAACGATGCCTTGTGAACTTTCGCTCCCATATCGGCCCAGCTTGGCGGCGTGAGGTAGCGAGCAGACACAAGAAAGCCCAGCCTTGCGAGCTGGGCTTTCGGCAATCTCCGCGTTCTAGCCCCTAGACGACAGCACCGAAGTGCTGCTGGGACTCGAACCCAGGTTACGGAAGCAGGGTCCCAGTGCGCGGTATTAGTTCTTGCACAAAGTTAGCCTACTACTCTACGCCAAAGCGGCGGGCTCCTTTGAGAGCGAAAAGCCTTGCCCTTTGCATTGTTCGCATCCCGGCCGCGTGCCATGCCGCGACCAAGGCCGCCTACTCCTGACTCAGCGCCGGCTCATCGGGTAACATGCGGCGAACCTCGCCAACAGTTGTCTGGTTTTGGATTAAGGAGGCTATGCACCTTGAGCCCGAGGGCAGGTGGAGGCATCGCTTGGCTGTACCTTTATGAGCACTCTTCTAACCCTATCCCCATGCTGTCCTCCTCCCGCTTCGGCGCCGTCGCTTTTTTTGCCAGCAGCCTGATGTGGGCCCCCGGGTGTAGCAACCGCCATGACCCCGCGCCACAAGGACAGGTGCAGACCGGCGCAGTTGCGGGCGTTTTCGCGCCGGCGAATGCGGTGGTGGGCGTAACAGCTACGCCCACAGCGGGAGGAAATCCCGTAGCGGCCAGTATAGGGGCCGGCGCCTATTCGTTTAGTGCACTCCCAGCCGGCGACTACACCTTGACCTTTGCGGTGGCAGCCGGATATATCGCTCCCGCACCGCATTCGGCCACGGTTTTGGCTAACGCGACCACTCAGACGCCCTCGTTGACGGTATTACCAGTGCCGCCCCCCTTGCCGGAACATCTGGCCTTGGGTAACCCCAGCGGGGCCGTGGCCGATGTGAACCAGCCCGCTAATTACCTGCTCTACAAAACCCAGTACGCACTTTCCTACAACCGCGACCAGGGCAAACCCAATTGGGTGAGCTGGCACTTGAGCACGAATTGGATTGGCTCGGCGGTCCGACAGGACGACTTTCGGTCCGACCCTGATTTGCCGGCTGGCTGGTACCGCGTTGGAGGCAGCAGTTACACGGGCTCGGGCTTTGACCGGGGCCATAACTGCCCCAGCGCGGACCGCACGAGTACCGTGGCCGACAACTCTGCCACGTTCGTTATGTCGAACATGATGCCGCAGGCGCCACGGAACAATCAGCAGACGTGGGCCAACCTGGAAGACTACTGCCGCACCTTTCTCAACTCGGGCAACGAAGTGTACATCATCTGTGGGAGCTATGGGCAAGGCGGCATTGGCTCTAACGGGTACGCCACCACGCTCGACCAAGGGCGTGTACGAGTGCCGGCGCGTTGTTGGAAAGTCGTAGTGATTCTGCCCGTGGGCACCGACGACGCCAGCCGCGTCAGTACCGCTACCCGGGTCATTGCCATTGACACACCCAACGACAACTCGCTAAGTACGTCCTGGGGCACTTACCGCACGAGCGTGGACTCCATCGAGGCGTCCACGGGCTACGATATTCTCTCGGCTGTGCCGTCTTCCGTGCAACAGGTCATTGAGGCAAGGGTAGACAACGGGCCCACGAGCTGAAGCAAGCAACAACATAACACCACCACGCACCTTTCCCGCAACCATCCAGTAAAAATCCGGACCCCGTGCGGCTAAAGGGTTCCCGATACCGGGGACGGGGTGCCCATGTCGAGCTGCCCCCCGGCCGTGCCTTCGTTCAGGTAGGGTCCGGGCGCGGGTTGGTCGAGCGGCAGCAACACCGGCATCGTCAGGTCGGCCAGCGAAGGCCCTTGCAGAATCTTGATGTAGTCGATGGTGACGCCCACCGGCCCGCCGCCGCCGTTGTTGCGCACCCCAAGCGCCAGCTTTACGTCCGGGGTAGCGTGCCTTCCTAGCGGCCTTTGTTCATGCTATGTTTTTAGGCGAGGGGGCTTGGCAGCGCGAGCGGCACAGCCAAGGAGGCGCACTACCTAGAGAAGTGAGCCAATCATTTTGATAGTTTTTGAGTGATTTGCCTTTATATTAATGAGTCTCTATATTGATGTTCGAAGGATGACTAGCACGGGTGCAAATCCCGCATTCAGAATCGCTTCATAGTGAGAGTTGGTGAGGCTTCCTGCTAAATCCACTAGTGGGCTTTTATTAATCCAGTATTCTGAATACCCTCACATTCAAATTGTCGCGACAGACAAAAATTTACATACCAATATTTATAGCAAAAATTTGCCAACACTTTTAGTTGTTCTTTCGTTATTTGCGTCCTTTTAATTCGGATGCCATGACAACCGTTGACATTTTAGATATTGCCCGTGAGCCGGTGTGGCTCATTGCTTAATTATCCGAAGGTGGGGCAAACAGTCCGACGTGGTAACTATTCGACGGTTACCCGTTGCACCCACGTGCTATCGCCTGCGTGTAAGCGAAGCAAATAAACCCCAGTTGCCAGCCCCGCAGTTGAAAATGCCAGTGATGCTCCGACTGGCAGAGACGGGGCGACCTGTGCCGCTACACATTGTCCCAGCAAGTTATGGAGTGTAGCCTGCACGTTAATCGCTCCCTTCACCTGCGGAACTTGTACCGTGAAGCCGCTATGCGCGGGATTAGGGTACAGCATTAGACTAGACGCCGTACGCTCTGCCTTACTGGACAGGGCGCTGCTGTTAAGCAACACGGACACAACCACATTAGTAGCAGAGGAATTGTTGGTGATTAAGTCGGGCTTTGCATCGCCGTTCACATCAACTGCCGTCAGCCCTACGGACGAATTGCCTGTAGGGAACAGCGTTGCGGTAGCTGGGAAAGCCCCCCCTGGCTGGTTCAGCAGCACGCCCACAGAGTTTGTGCCATTGAATACTGTACCAAAATCTAACAATCCGTCTCGGTTTAGGTCACTCAGCACCATCCCGCCATACGATGTATAAGGCAAGGTGTAAGCAGTTGGGTTACGCAGCCCCCCGTTTCCTGTACCCAATAACACATTGAATTTGCTAACGGTAGTACCCGTTGCTACTTGGTTCAGCACCACGACATCCATTTTCCCGTCGTTGTCGATGTCGCCTACTTGAAGCTGTTGTGCCGGCGTGCCGCCAAGGGGGTTGCTATAAACAGGCGTGGCAGGAGCAAATGCTCCAGTTCCATCCCCCAAGTACACATCGAGGGTATTGCCTCCAAAGAGTAAATCGGGATTTCCATCCCCGTTTAAATCGTCAACCGCTGCCGCATTGAACGGATTCGCCCCATACTGCACAATTGGCGCAAAACCGCCCGACCCCTGACTTAACAATACCCCTACTGCGCTTGGCGTGGAACCAACGATGAGCACATCGGCGCGGCCGTCCTTGTTCACATCCTTCACGAGCAATCCAATAGGCGTCGGGTTGGCTGGCAGCACGTATGTGGAGGCCACCGAAAAACCTCCCGAACCGTTGCCCAGCAGCACGCTCAACGAACGGGCCGCAAGACTGACCAGCGCAATGTCCGCCTTCCCGTCCGCGTTAATGTCACCCGCCGCCAAAGATGCCGCGCTTGAGGTGCCACTTGAGTACGAACTGGTAGTCGCGGCGAAGCCCCCTGCTCCCGTATTAAGACGTACCGTTATTGCGGAGCCACTAGAGCCAATCTGCACCATGTCCGGCAGACCGTCACTGTTCACATCGTGCATGATGGGTCCAGAGCCACCCTGGCTATTGCTATACAATACAGGCGCCGCAAATCCGAGCGATTGCGCAAAAGCTGGGGAGCCAACCAGCAGTAGGGTACCGAGTAAGAGCTGCTTCATAGGTGCTAATATACCCCGTGACCCAAGTTAGACTCAGGCATGACCTTAATTTCCTGTCATCCAGCTCGGCAGTTGCACGAACGCGGCGTAATCTGGTAGCCGGTCATCCTCCCCGCCAGCCTCGAAGGCAAAGCAGAACTCCACGACGCTGGCCTTTGTGTCATAGGCAAGCTCGACAAAGAACGGGTCGGGCATCTGGTAGAGCAGTGCCGCCCGGTGGAAATCATCCCAGCGGCGGGCCAGGTATGTGCCGACGCGGTAAACGTAGGCGAGCTGCACTTCGTCGGAGAGTTGGTTGAAATCGTGCAGGGTCATGGCAGTAAGTTAACGAGGAGGCATGAAACAGCCCTGCTGGAATGCAGAGTGCTTATGTGGACTTACTAGCTTACCAAGGTGGGATGCATCTATTCGACGGCCCTTAAGCAGTGCATTAGGCAGGCTGGTGGGGTGGGCACTTGAAAGGCACCCACCGGGTCACAGGGTTTCACTTGCCCAAAGGGATGGCATTCTGTACAGCACCCCGGTAGGCCAATCTTCTCACCTACAGCCATCTTAAATATTATTCTAACTGGCGTTTCAGCCGTTTGAGTTTCTTCTTTAATTCCACAATGGAAGTGGCAAGTGCCCCTTGTCGCAAGAATGCCAGCTCTTCGACGTGGGACAAGGGCAGTTTGTAGTGTGAATCGACGTCCTTCATCTCATCGAACGTAAGTTGTTCGACAAATGCAATGATTTGCGGGACGCTTACACTTGGGTAAGACCGATGAACCGTGTGTATAGTCGATAGAATCGTACGGATTTTGCGGTTCAATTCATCGCAACTAGGCAGTGAGGTACGCACCCATATCCCTCGGTCACCCTCAGCGCCTCGCACATTCCAGTAGCGAGGGTTCGGCAGCGCAATACTAGTTTCAAAATAGCCCGAGTCTTGCAGGTCATAGACCCGGATACAGACGATGTGCTCACCGTTCCAGTTGGGCGCTGAAGACAAGTAAGCCTTTGCGTTGAGTGGATATTCTTGCCGCTTTTTGTCAAGGGTATTACACAGAAAACGGTGCTGAAATAATGGTGGGAAAGCTGACATCGGCGTGTTGCGCTACAAATAGGTTATTCGGTTTTCTATACATTCGCTAGTGCCTCACGGATATGTTAGTAACACCACTTGCACGGGTCCATCCGTTGCTGTGCCGTAGCTAATGCAATGGGGACAACTGCGGCACTGCATCGGGCTAAGCCTCGGCAGTCTGGCGAGGCGTGGTACTTGACCGTGTTACCGCTGGCACAGTAATACACCTTCGGGCCAGATGCAACATGGGTTTTGGTTTTGACCTTCACCTTGGCCGCTGCGTGACGGGCGACGGTTTTGTGCGTGGTGCGGGGGTGGGTGGTCTGGGCCGGCGCGGAAAGGGCGGACGCAAGCAGGGCCACCTGGAGTAGCAGGTGTTTCATAAAGGGAAGGTAGGAGGGGGTGGCCTCGAAATCAAGGGCACCGGGTTTGCAGGAACGACTTTACAAAAAAGGAATCCCATTTTCAGGCAGCCGCCATACCCCAAAATGACGCTTATACACAGCCTATCTTATTTATTTTTAGTAAATTAGTGGTATGAAAGAACGGTTTGAAAACGAGATAAAAGACTTGGCCGCTGGCATTCGGGCCATCTACCTGAGCGGCGGCAATGAATCGTTGCCGGCGGGGCTTCGAGCCATTGAGCCTGATTTCGATTTCATCGAACTTGCGACGTTTCTTTGGGCGGGCGACTGCGGAGCGGCGGTCTATTTGTACGGCCGCAAGTTTATCGAGCTATTGCTCTCGGCCATTGTTGACGCCGAACTGTACGAGTTCCTGCCGTTGGTTTACCGGGCCATTGAGGCGGGGGAATCGTGGTCGGATAACATCGGGCATTTACCCGCTGGCTCGCCGGAAACTACCTCGTCAGATTCCAGCCACATCGGGGTCCCATTGTCAGAGGACTGGATGGAACGAATCTGATTGCACACCTATCTATACCCAACCAAAAAGCCCCGGCTCACAAGTCGGGGCTTTTTTACTTGATGCACTACCCGTAAAAAAATTGCAGCATTGCTTGTTTGTACTGCAACTGTGCTAGTACATTTACTAACATTCTCACACTAACACCTTAGCGCCATGTCCGACCAACCAACCCCTGATGAGGATAGCTTCATCGTGCTCAACGGCCGCCGCCTGCGAGCCGTGAATCCGAAAACGCCCCGCGAGAAACTGCAACAGATGGACGCGGAAATCGACTACCGTTTTGTGCGGGAGGTCGAAGAACTCGAATACAGCGGCCGGGTCGAATCCCGCAACCGCCTCGAACTCTCCATTGGCCTTGAAGCCGGGGGCATCAACAACATTCGCAACGGCGTTCGTGGCGTAACGAAGGTAAACATCGTGTTGCTGCAACAGCTTTACCGCGCCGACCTCAACTACATCTTGTTTGACGCACCGCGCAACAAAGAACTCACCAACCCCTACATTCCCGGCGTGGGCCGCCTCGATAAGTTCGAGCCCTACGTGCATCGCTACCTCGCCCCAGCCCGCTGGAAGGCCGGGCCGAGGCCCGAAACCCGGCGGCCTCACCCGGACGGCGAGGGCACCTGGGCGCCCAGCTATCCGGCCGACCCCGACAACAAGAAGTGGACGAAGCCGAGTCGGGCTGCGAACCCCGACAGCTCTCGTAGCCGCAAGAAGGCCGAACGGGAGGCCGCCCAGCAAGCCGAGTAAGCAAAAGCCGCCTCCACCGGGCGGCTTTCTTTTTTGCCTAATTGATGAGTGCCTTTACCGCGTTGCGCAGGTCACGATGGTAGTGTCCGGCTACGCCCATTCCTTCGAGAGTCAGGCGCACACGCCGGCAACGTAGAGAGGTGTAACGATGTACCAGCCCGGCCTTGCTGAGAACTGCCAAATAGCTCCTAACGAGATTCTGGCGGGCTATATTCAAGCTGTAAACGTCTGAAATGAGGTGGCTGCGGCCCAAATTGGACATGGCGGCAACGGAAATCAGCACCAAAAGGGCTCCGCTCGGCAGCTTGTATTTGGCAGCAGTCGTTTTCCGCACGGCGGGCTCGCAAATGGCTACTAGGCCGTGGTATTCAGGCGATTGAAGCGCGTATTTTTTTACCATTTTGGCGGGGCTGGTGACAAAACGCCTAGTTTATAGGTGGTTGCGAAGAGTGTATTTACATGGGAAGTGGCAAGTAGACCTTCACGCACACAACCAATATTTTTGATTCGCCCGATTTGGCGAAAACTATACTAACAGGTCGCGAGCTTCTTTCAGCTCAGCACCGGCACTCACGGCGGCTCTCACTTGGGCAATTTGCGCGGGGATGGTGGCGATGCGAGCAAACACGGTTTCGGCGTCCTCCCGTGCCCGTTTGGTGGCGGCGGTGAGGACGTGGGGCTTGCTCTCGGGCTTGGCGTTTTTCACGGCCAGTTCAGCGGCTAGTTCCGGCAGTCGTGCCAATGCGGCGGCGGCAGTAGGGGAGAGGGTGAACGCGCTGGAAGCAAGTACGGCCGCCACGTCACGCCGAGCGTAACGCCCGGTTCGCCCAAGCAGGCCCCGCAGGCCGCGTACTTCGCTTTCAAGGAAGCCCACGCCGAGGCTCGCTATCCACGTCTGCCCGGCCAGCGTGGCGCGTTCGAGCACCCGTGGGTCGCCGGCGGGGCCGGATTCAACGCCAGCCAGGGCGGCGCGGTGGGCCTCGGCGGTAAATTCGAGGGTGTGTGCCGCCCAAGAAAGGGCGTCGCAGGATGGCATGGTGGGCGATACTTTCAGCGTTGGCATGGCAAAAGTGGGTAGCGGTTGAAGTGGTGCAGGGCCAGGGTTTGGGTGCCGGTCAGGGCCAGGTAGTCGGTTATCAGTGCCTCGAACGCGGGTTGGCTGTCGAGCACCACGCAGCAGTAGCCTTTCGGGCGCATGGCGTTGATGAAATCCTTCTGGTTCTGGCTCAGCACGCCCACGGGTGTCTTGAACTCAATGTAGAGGCCGTGGTATACCCCGCGAGGCTCGGGCAAGAAGGTGTCGGAAACCCCGCTTTTTAATCCTGTAGCTTTCTGCCGGGCAGCGGTCACCGTATCAGTGTTGACGCCGTTTGGGATGGCGTGAAACCACTTTTCAGTGGTGCGATAGTGGCGGTTTAGCCAGACGAGGCAGTTTTGTTGGATGCGGGCCTCGGTGAGTTGGTCTTGGGTGAGAGGTTTAGGTGAGGGCATGGGGCCGGGGTGAAGGTGAGAAAAACCTTGCGCCGGTTGGAGATGGATAGGGTGTAGTGGAAGGGGCAAATGGCCGTTGCTTTGAAAAGTCCAGCAAAACCTTGTAGTTACAAGGTGGAAATGCCCCGACTCCTTTTTTTTGGGCAACTGACTCCTTTTTTTGTTTTTAATTTAAAATACTAATTATCATGTAGTTGTAATCAAATTTCAGCCTCTTTGCTCAGCAAAAAATACTTTTCCTGTATGTTGTGTTTTTCCAAGATGGTTTGCGGGTGCAAGTAGAAGAAATACAACTACTATTGGTAATTATTTTTCGCAGAGTAAAGAGCGAAAAAAAGTAAGCAAAGTGATTGATTGATAAACGGTTGGGTGGCTTCTTAAAAAAGGAGTCAGCAACGTCAAAAAAAGGAGTCACCCAACCGTTACCCGCTTAATCCACTACCGGCCAAGTGAAATACATTTGGTTTTTACGGTCGCCCCGATTGTTGCACTTTGCTTTCTCAAAGCCGAAGGTGACCATCCAGTCATTGAATTGGTTGGCGGTCCTAACGGCTCCTTCGTTTTGCGTTTCAAACGCTTGGTAGGCATCCTTAGACCAAACTACTTGCAGGACCTTCGACGGCGTGGGTGCGTGTTTCTCCCATAGACTGCCCTCTGAAATGTCTTCCAGTTCGGCTACGAGCTCTTCGGCAAACTCCACGAACTTTTCCGAGGTCCTGTCCATGAGCTTGCGCTTAGCCCCCTCCGCTACTTCGGCGGTGACATGGCCGTGAATCAAGTATTTCTGCACCCAGCCAAGGGCCAGATTGTAAAACTGATTCCACTCAAACGCTCCCCAAGACCCCTCATCAAAGAAGCCGTTGGTTACGTCGTCGGTGGGTGACCAGTCTTTGTGGTAGTGGTTGCTCAGGCCGATTTCAATTTTGCGGCGTTCGTGGCTGCCGCCCTCGCCCAAAACCATATTATTCGTCGTGATGGCGAATTTGCAGCTCTCCTCAAAGGGAACTACGAGCTGCTGTTGGTGCTTGCGGTTGATGGTTATGGACCCCGTGATTTCTGAAAACAGCGCTTTGAAATTGAGGTCTTTGCGCCACTCATCAAAGTAGGTTACCCGCGACCCTTCTTTAATAGTGGCATACTTGAAGTTGTCGCCGAAGTCAAAGGTTTCTCCCTCGATTTTCGAGGTCATAACCACATTTTCAAGGGCTTTCATAAGCAGCCCTTTGCCCGTACCGCCGTTTTCTACGCCGGTTTTACCGAACTGGTCGTAGTACACTACGGCGCGGGCCTTGTTCTTCTTGTTTGTTTTGTAACCGTGCATGAGGTAGCCCTGCGCACATTGCAAGCTCAGGAGCCGCTGCGGGTCCTGAGCCATGATGTTACGGGTAAACATGTCGTAGTCACAGAACTCCCCGCCATCTTTCAGTATGCTGAAATTGTGTGGCTTACGCTGTGGCTCCCAGATGTAGCCGGGCAACATATCATAGTCATGCGCGGTAGTGCCCTCAGCCGTGGTGGTGGTGTAGCAGTTGTCGAAGAAGCAATAAAATGTGCTCTCGGTGTCGCGCACGAAGGGCTTGGGCAGGTTGGGCAACGAGGCCATGAAAACGGCGTCGAAGGTGTCCCGAATCTTGCCTAGCACCAAGTCGCTCAATTGCTCGCGACTCATGCCGTCGAACCGCTCGGGTAGACGTTCAATGTAGTCAGTAACGTGGCCGATGATTTCGCTTTGGGTCACTACCCGCACGCATGGGCCGGCAACCTTCAGGAACTCGACGCCTGTTCCCACAATCTTTTTATAGAACCCTTCCTTAATGAGCCAATCGCGGAATTTGGTTTTTGCCAGTTTGAGCGCCCGGCCGCTGCGGCTCGTCTCCCAACGCCAGAAGGTCAGCAACTCCACCTCTGGCTTTTCCAGGAGCGCATCAACCGCTGCGCTTATGGCCTGCGCGTGGTCGGGGCGGTCAATGGTCAGCAGGGATTTAATGTCATAGGCACTGCGTCCTTCATTGTGGCGTTGGTACACAATGCGCTCCTGCTCAATCGGCAACCACGGCTGGCCAGCTCCAGCGTCTAGCTGGCCCTCGATGGTCTTTCGGGCGGTGTCTTGCCCGCTGCCATCGTTGACAGCGAGAAAAGCCGAATACAACTCCTCAGCTGCTTTGCTGCGGTCCAGATGGCCGGTTGCTACCAGGCCGCCAATGTAAAAAGCTGCGCGGCTGCGCACCTCATGGCGTCCACCGTTGGGGGCACTTAGAATCTCGCTCACGGCCTTATCGAGCATGAACTGACCAAAGGTCTTACCACTCCCCACATAGCGCGGGGCTGGTGTAGTAATCGGCCGGGGTTTGCTGGGCTCAGCTTCCACCAACTTGAACACCTCGGCGTTGGGGTTGTAGAAAAGCGCAGGGTCATAGCTGACAAAACGAAACCGGGCGAAATCTTTGCACGCTGCATCGGCTGCCACCGCGTGTTGCTCACCCAAGTACCTTACGGCGGCACGCCACGAGGCTTGATATTGCTGTTCGTTGGTGGTGGCTGGCGATAACAGGCACACCACAAGGCCAACCCCGCCCGCCGATTGGAACACGGCCATAACATAGGGGTCGCCCGCCAGCTTTTGGGCAAGCGCGTTGAAGTCCAATCCCTTATTGGCCGGTCCTTCATCTAAGTCCATGCACAAAACCCCGGTAGGCGCTGTGAGGTTGTGTTTGCTACGCTTAGAAAATGTGCCGCAGGGGGTGAAGCCAGGCAGGGCTCGCTTGGCGGCGTTATAGGCGTCGGATGCTTTCGGGTGCAAACGCACGGCCTCTACGCCTTCCCGCCATTGGCCGGATTTTATGTCGGCAAAAATGGCCGCAAGCGTGCGCTGCTCTTGGGAATTTGATTGGGTGATGTTGGGGTAAAAAGATACGTTCATGCGGTGGTCTGGGGTAATCTCGTGATTGTTTTGGGGCCGTGTTGGCGCACGGCTTAGGGGCGGGCTCCTGGGGGCTTATCGCATCGGCGGGCCTCCTTTCCTGAAATTGGCGCGGCGCTGCTGCTGGGCGTAAATCCACGTCCATTTATAGCCTGCTGCCTTCTGCACCTCGGCCAATTCGGCATCGGTGAGTTTGGCCGGGGTGTGGTAGTGAACCCGCAGGTGGGCGGGCCACAAATCGATTTTTTTGACTGGTTCTGGCTTGGGCTTTTTGGCCGTGGCGCCGTACTCGACCTGTACGAACTCCCCGCTCACGGCCCGGTCCACCACCGAGGGGTAGCTATAGCTGCATTCCTCGCAAACTCGCGCCTGGGCGGCGGTGTAGAGGCCGCACTTGGGGCAGGCTTTGATGGGGGCCGCGTCGAGCTTGTCGCCCTTGGGCTTGCGCTGCTTTTTCGCGTCGAGCGTATAAGTGATAGGGGCTTCCCAAAAGCCGAAGCGCTTTAGGTTCATCCCGTGGTCGATAACCACGAAGCCGGGGCACGAACTGGCGGCGATGGCGGCCAAGCGTTCCTCGGCGGTTTCGCAGTCGAAGCCCGCAGTGGGACGAGCCCCCCGGCCGACCATCTGGTGATAGAGGGGCCGCGACTTGGTGGGGCGGTTCAGGATGACGCAACCGACCTCCGGCAAATCCAGCCCCTCCGTGAATAGCGCCACGTTGCTGAGCACCCGGTACTTGCCCGCTGCAAAGTCTTTGAGGATTTGAGCGCGTTCGGCGGCGGGCGTTTCCCCGTCGAGGTGAATGGCGGGAATGCCAGCCTCGTTAAAAGCGGTGGCGGTTTTCTGGCTGTGGGCGATGTTGACGCAGAAAACGATGCCCGGCATTCCGCGGCCGAATTTCCGGTAGTTGCCCACAACCTCCGCGTAGAGGCGCGGCTTGTCCTGCCGGGCAAACACTTCCTCGCTGTCGAACTCCGCGCCCTTGTCGTTGAGCCCGTCTAAGTCCGACGCCCCGCAGTAGTAGAGAGGTTTGAGCAAGTAGCCTAGCTCGATGAGTTGCAGCGTGGTAATCGTCTGCACCAACACGGTAAATGTGTCGCCCAATCCTTTCCCGTCTCCGCGCTCCGGGGTGGCGGTTAATCCCACCACGGCTGCCGCAGGGAACGCCCGTAGCACTGCCTGATACTGCCCGGCCGTGGCGTGGTGGCACTCATCCACCATGACATAATCGGGCCACTGTTCTACCGGGATGCTGGCGGCTCGTTTTGAGAGCGTTTGCACCATGCAGACCTGCACCATGCAGTCCAGGTCAGCTTTCACGCCCGCCGCGATAACACCGGCCTTGATGCCGAATTTCGCCAGTCGGGCCACAATTTGCTCGACCAACTCGATACGGTGAACGGCGCAGCAGATGCGCTTGCCCCGCGCCAGCATCCGGCGCACTAGCTCCGCCAACACGGTAGTTTTACCCGCCCCGGTGGGCATCGTGAACAAGATGGCCGCGTGGTTTTTGGCCGCACGCCGCACCGCCTCCACTACCGCTTGTTGGTAAGGGCGCAGCACAACCGGATTGGCTATGCTGCCCAGCGAAAATAGTTGCGAATTTTCTCGCGCAAATGCTTGTTTTCCTTCTACGTGCACTATATTTGCAGTGTCAGTTATGGTAGTCTCTGACGAGTCCCGTTGGCGCGGGACGGGGTTATCTCTTAGAGCGGCCGGTGCTTAATTGCGCTGGCCGTTTTGCGTTGTGGTTCGCCCCCACTTCCGCCTGCCCTGGATGGAGTTCGCACTCACGGCATCCTCGATGCTACCCACCTGGTAGTGAAAGCCGCCGCGCTGCCCGCGAATACGCTTGCCGACGATGAGGCCCCTTCTACGCCAAATTTTCAGGGTATTATGAGAGCACCCCTGCATGAGTTTCACCGCTTCCTCGGCGGGAACAAACTGCTCGCGCCGCTGCCGATTTTTCTCGGCATCCATCAAGTCGTTAAATCGTTGTTCTCCGCTGGCCGCACCTATCTCGAAAAGGGCGCTTATTACGACGTCCAGCTTGCCCGGTGAGATGTTGGCTAAGAGGGCGGCAGCGCCGGGAAAATCGTTACCCGGAACAGGAATACTCTGTGTTAAGGCCATTTCTGAGTTGTTTTTAGGTTATACTACCGGGTTTCACCGGCACTTTGCTTGATTTCCGTTCGACACAACAAATATAAGCACTAATTTTTATTTGCAGCATTGTCGCAATTTTAAAAATCAATGCCGTAGTTCATTTCGCAAAAACTACGGCATTGCTATAGTTGGTCAATGCGTCACATTACGGCCTCCTTGCCCGCCTTCACCGCCTGCTTGTGTATTCTGGCCGCCCACTTTTTGGCTTCCTTTGGCCCAACTTCCGCCAAGGAGCGGTTCTGCTCGGGGTGAGCCAACAAGTAGGCTTTATAGTTCGGGTCGAGGTCGGGGGCTTGGCTAGGCTTGCGGAAGGCCGCCCGCAGCAGGTCACGATAGGCGTGGCCGCGTGCTACCATGAACTGCTTGAACTCGGCATCGGTCAGGGGGCGCAGCTTTTGCAGCCCCACATCGAAGTGCATCAAGTCGTCGTCGCTAATGCGCTTTCTAGCGGGCAGTAGACTATGGGCCGCGAGCCAGTCGAGGTTCCGCTGGTCCTGCGGGTCGCGCTCCTGCGGCAGCCATCCCCACAATCGGGTCGAGGACAACCGCATCTTTTCCCCAAAAATCCCGATGGCGTCCTCCTGCGAATCGCGCACCCAAGGAATATCCGAAGAGAGTTGGTTGTAGGCGGTTTCCCAAGCCGTATCGGCGGTGTTCTCCTTCACGGCCTCGCCCCGCAAGATGTTGAATCCGCGTAGGGCCTGCTGGTCGAGCGCGGCGTATGGCACCATGCCTCTTGCCATGCCAGCGGTGAGGCGGCCGAAGTAGTTCAGCGTTTGGTCGGGCTGGCGGGTCGCTTTCAGGATGGCCTCGGTGAAGGCATCTAGCCCGGTGCTCGGCCCTACGGATGCCGAGTATTGCGCAATCAGCCACAGGGCCACCGCCACGCGCTTGCCGTCACTCGCTACCTCGCCCTTCTTGGCTTGGCGGCGGTCATAGGCCAGCAGGTTGCCGAGGGTTGCCAGTTGCAGCTCGACGGGCCAGCCCTTGTACGGCACGGCCAGGCCATTGTGGAAGATGATGCTATACTCGGGCTCCTGTTCGTCCTTGTCCTTGTCGCCCGCGTAGCCGCCCGTGATGATGATTTCGCCGGCCTTGGCGAGCCCGTAGAGCGTCAACGCGCTCACAGTGCCCACGATGGCGCGGGTCGCGGCCTTGCTGCGCTGTTCCGGGGTGAGGACGCGGAAGTGCTGCCCGCCGTTGAACTCCTTCGGGCCGTGACTGCCTACGGCCGCCCGAACGAAGCCCCAGGGGGTGTAGTCAAGGTGGCGGTCCAGCACCGAGGCGGCGATGCGGCTAAAGGGCGCAATCAGCCCAAAAATTTTCTGCCCTACCACCGGAATCTCGCCTACCTTGGCGATGAGGCCGGCGAACGCCCCAAACGTCCCAGGCATTCCGTCATTAAAAGAATTTTCGCGGCTGAACTGCTCCGCGTCGGCTGCGAGGTCGGCGGGCTGCGCGAACCGCTGCAATTCGCCTACGCGCATGGATTTGTCGATGCCGCTCAACCCCTCGGCCTCGGCCTGCTTTTCCCAGCTTGCCACGCGCTCTTGCACGGCCTGGTTCACCAAGGCGCCGATGCGGCGCTTGCGGTCAGCCGGGGCCACGTTTTCCGCGTCGGCCTGGCTGGTGGCGGCGGCGAGCAAATCCGGCAGGCCGTACAGCTTGCCCAAGGCAGTAGAAACGGCCCGCTCGTAGGTGTCGGCGCGGCTCAGCTTCTCGCCATTGAGCCCGGCATCTTCGCGCACCTCTTTGTACGCCTGCTTGATAGCAATTTCCCAGCTCCGCATCCCTTGCAAGCCATTCCGGGCAATTACGTCCTCGGCCACAAGGGCGCGCTGCACATACTTCAAGCCGTTCAGGGGCTTGGCTAGTCCGGTAAAGGTTTTGTTTTCCAAGTAATTGCGGCCCCCGGCGTTGAACTTTTCCTCGTGCGTGCCCAGATAGCCCGTGGTAAGCACCCGCAGGGCTTCGGCCCAGCCGCTGCGTTGCGCCCGCGCCACCCCGCGCAACGGTCCCAGCGCGGCCTTTAGGCTGCCGGTGTTGGCCCAGGTTTCGGCTACGCTGATAACGGTTTCAGCAAGGGCCTGGTGGGCGTTGGAGACAACGTTGGTCGCGTGGGTCAACGGGCCGCTGAGCGTATTGGCGAACCACATCGCTTGTGCGGCGTCACGCCAGTCGATGTGTTCGACCTTGCCCATTGCGTTCATCAGTTGTTGCACCCGCTCGGCGCGCTGGAAACCGGCTGGGGCGTTGCGTACCCGCTCGGCCAGTTTCACAAACTCGTCGGCCTGCTCCTTGGTGATGTTCGGGAGTTTGAGCTGGGCTTTCAACAGGTCAGCGGCCGTGGCCGGGTCGGTGGCAAGGTTCAGGGTAGATAGCAGTTTATCAACGGCGGTGGCGGCGTTTTTGCCCAGCAGAACCCGCGTCTGGAATGTCAGGATTTTGTTGCGCAGCGTAGATTTCTTCGCGGCCACCTGCTTGGCGAACTCCGCTTCAACCGCCTGGGCGTAGGCACCAGCCGTTTTGGCATCCAAGCCAGCCTCAGCCGTGAACCGTTCGGCCAGTGCCTTGCCCGTGGGGTTAATGCCCTCGGCGTGCTCGCGGGCGATTCCATCGAGTGTCGTCCCCAGCTTTTTGATGCCCGCTTTCACGGCGGCCGGGGCCACGAGTGCCGCCACGTCGGCGGGCTCGGTGAAATTGGTATCGGCTCCACCGTGTTTGATGTACTTAGCGCGAGCCTGCTCGTAGGCAGCGGGTAGCAACGGCTTCACCTTCGCGCCCAAATCGCGCACCACGCGCTTGCTGACTTCGGCAAAGCTGTTTTTGCCACCAGCTCTTGCGAGGGATTCGACGTGGTAGCCCACGAACTGCACCAACTCGGGCGGCACGATGGACGAGAAGCCCATACCGCGCAGCTTGGCCTTCAGTTCGGCGGCAGTGAGCTTGGGGAAGTATTTATTGGCCTGCCCGTACCCTTTCGGCTCGTCAATCGGGGCGGAGTCGGCGGGGGTGGCATTTGCGGTGGCGGCCTCGCGGGCTTTCTGCACGGCGGGCGATTTCAGCGCGGCATCCATCGCGGTGCGGCGGGCACGGGTAGCAATTTTTGCCACCTGCGCCCCGGCTTTCTCGGCCTGTTTGATTTTGGGGGCGGCCTGCTTCTGCGCTTCTTTCACCACGGCATCCAGCACGGAGTCGGGCTCGTCGGCAATAAAGCCCTGCACCTGCGCGATGGTCTGGCCGGCATCGGTGAGGGCCGACACCTTCGCGGCGCGGGCTTGCTTGCTCAAATCCCACAACCGGGCGGCCCCGTCTTTGTCGCCAGCCTTTTGCGCGGCATCGCTCAGCCTACGGTACTCGCGGGCCACGGCCTCCTGTACCTCAACGTGGGCCGCGCCGGGGAAGCCCTCTGGCTTGTCGAGCGCTACGGCCAACGCATTTTCGAGGCCAACCTGCTGAATGTATTTGTCAGCGGTGGCTTGGTTTTCAATCTTCATTTTCGGCGTATATAGGCGCTCGTCTGCCGTGAACGCCTTACGGGTCGCCGCATCGAAGCGGGCGGCGTGGGCGCGTTCTTTCCGGGCCTTGCCATGCTTTACTTTCGGTATGATGCCCGCCGCCTGCTGGGCTTCCCGTATCAGGCCGCGCAATTGCTCGTCGGAGAGACCGGTGGTGGCCTGGTCGCCTACATCGGCCAGGAAGTGTGCAGTCAATTCCTTGCGCGTGGTCACGCCCTCGTCGATGTAGGATTCCAGCACCGTGCGGAAGTCGTTCAGGTCGTCCTCGGAAATGCCGTTGTAGTCTGCTATGTTCTCCCACACGCGGGCCGGAGGCGTGGGTGCCATCCAAACGCCATCTGCTTTGCGCGGGTAGAGTTCAGCCAACGATTTGCCGGTAACGTCCACTGCATCTACTAGCACCCCGCGCTGAATGAGTTCGGCAAGGTGGTATTGGTTTAATGGCAAAAAGCGAGGGTCGGCTGATTTTGCATACTCTTTGAACCGACCTTTAGGCTTCGGCAGCCCCGCGATAATGACATGCGGCGAGCCTGTCTCCCGAGCGAAGCCTCGAATTGCAGCCTCGCCCCGATTAATGGCTGGCTTGCCGGAGATGTAGTCGTCGGCCGATATATCATGCACCGTGAGTGTCGCCAGCGGAAGATGCCCCACGGCCTGCACTTGCCCGCTCGGGCTCCGGCCGATAATGATAACCCAACCATCTTTAGCCTCTAGCGACTTGCCCAGGGATACCACGTCGTCTGTGCCCCGGATGGGCAAGCCGAGCTGTGGACCAGGTTTCGAGGGTTGCAGCAGCGGGTCAACATTATAGGCGTCGAGGGCGGCTTTGCGTTCTTCAAATGGAGCCTTGCCCGCGCCGTAGGAGTAAAAATCCTCAACCTCTTTGCGGCTCTTAATCCGTAGGCCATTCGCCACCTGCTGAATGCCGTACTGATAATAAATGACGGTGTAGCGGCCATGATTTAGCACCAAATGACCCCTGAACCCAGGCACCTCCTTTTGGATGAAGTTGGTGTATTCCAAGTCGGCCTGCGAGGGGTTGGTGAACCCGGATGGATGGTTATGCTGGGCATAGTAACCCGTCGCCCCCACGGCGGCCAGTTCGGCTTTTAGCCAGTCGGCTGGCTTTTGCCCGTCAATCTGCTTGTAATTTGGGAAGGCCGGAGTGCTGCCGGGCATCCGGGACGAAAGCGTGCGCTCGCCAACGATTGTCTGCGTCCCATCCGGGTTGTCTTTGACGAAATAGTACCGAAAGGTTTCCCATCGAGGGTCGCGGAGCACCTGCGCCATTTCGGCAATGTCGGCGATGGAGTTGATGGCACGGCCCACAAACGAGGCGTACCCCTTCTCCCGCATCTCCGCCGAAATGCTGGACTGGCTTACTTCGGCTTTGCCCCGGTACGTCTCGCTGGGCGTAGCGTCCGGCCGTAATACGGGGCCACGTCCTCCGTTATTATTCCCGTTGTCGGGTCGAAGCCGCCCGTTCCCGGCGCGATTACGGGCGCTTTTGGCCGCTTGGAGGGCTTGGTGGCCGGTTTCTCGGATGCTTTCGGGCTCGGGTTCACGGAGTTGATACTTAGCGGTGAAATCTTCGTTTACAACGCCCGGCGTCGCGCCTTGTTGCCCACGGCGTGCCTTTATTTTATCAAGTGCGGCTTGGCGTTTGGTGGCGGGGGTGTCGAAGATAGGCTGGCCCGACTTGTTTTTCTCTTGCCCTGTCATTGGAGCCGTTTCACTACTAGCTTGGGGCGCACTTTGCGCTTCGCTGGGAGTTGTCGCGGCCGTTGGCTGCATCTCTCGCCAGCCCACGCCCGAAGGCAGCACTTGCCGCACAGGGGAGGCATCCTGGGGAACCGATTCAGCAGCGCGGCGCTCGCCGGAATTGCTGCGAATAAGCGGGGCAGGTGCGAGAGAATTGGTCGGGATAGGTTGGCTGGCTACATTAGCTACCGTGGCCGTGCCCTGAAAGGCTTGGCGAATGCTGTCGATGAATGCCGCCGGGTCTTTGGCGAACGCTTCTTTAGCAGCAGCAAGCGTGTTTGCGTCGGTGCGCTGACCGAAGTAGGACGCCTGAAACTGGTCGAAGGTGAGCTTCCCCTTTTCGGCGCGGGTAGCCAGGGCATCCAGTTCCAACTCGGCGTCCTCTTGGTCAAATGCTTCTTCCGTGAACCCGCCCTTGCCATCGGGCACCATTTTCATATTGCCATCCGACAGCCCCACTTTTGCATCGCCCGAAATAGCTGCGCCGAGCTGAGTGGGGTCGTCAATGCCGGACGCCTGATTTTTCAGTTGCCCGGTTACGGTGTCGGTGCCGTTGTTTTTGACAGCATTGTCGGCTGGCGCAACCGGCGCAAAATTGCGCTGGTTGAGTTCAGCGATAGCCGCCGCGCCCTCGGGGGTGGAATTGTCAACAACCCGGCTGCCGGTCTGCCCTGTCACCATCACGGCCGTAATCTGACCGGCTTTGTCGCGTAGCACGTCCTCGATGGGTAGGGTTTGAGCGTACTCGCCTTGGCCGATGGTCAGCGTAGCATTGGCGGGCAGCGGGGCATGCTTGACCGTGGTTTGTTGGGTCGGGGAGATGCCCACAAAATTGCGGGCATCTATTTCGGGAGCGGGACTCAACAGAACGTTCGCGGCGGGGAAGTCGAACTGGTCGCCCTTGTCAAATACCGACACCTGCCCGTCTACGTGGTGCAGCTCAATATCGCCCTCGGCGTTGCGGGCGGCCAGTACGGGCTCGTCGCCCATCAGCACCTGTATGGGCGTGGCATCGGGTATGAGTTCGCCCAAGGTGGGGCCGGTGGGGGTTGGCTGGGGCTCGACCTGTGGGGTGGCCTCGGGGCGTGTACCGGCCGGGGTGCGGGCGGGGTCGGCGGTAGGGCCGGGGTCTACACGCGGGGCGGGTGCCGGCGCGGACTCGCGGAACAATTTTGTGCCGTCAGCTTTCGCGCTTGAATCATTCACCCACACGTTGGGCTGGGTGTGGCGGCTCAGGCGGCCGTTGGCGTCCTTAACGATGAACACGCGGCTGTCCCCGGTGCCGCTGGCCTGCTGCACGGTGCCCAGGTGGGACATGCCGTTGGGGGCGCGCACAATGACGGTCCGGCCGAGCAGTTGAGAAGGGCGCAGGTGCGTTGAAATCGGCTTGGTGCCCTCGGGCTGGCGTTGGCGTTGCGCTACCTGCTCGAGGCTGTGGGTGCGGCCACCGTGTAGCGCACTAGCCGGAGCGCCCACCAGTAGCCCGCCGATGCCTTGCTCGATGGGGCTTTTCACCAATGCCTGAAAGGGCGTTACGCCGTAGCGGCCCCGCCCGGCGGGGGCGGATTGGTTGCCCCGGAGCTCATCGGCAGTGAGTTGTACGATGCCCTCGGCCTCGGCCTGCAAAAACTCCGTTACGGCCTCGCCTGCGCCTCCTTTGGCGGCCGACTTCACTACGCCCGGCAGGATGGAGGACACGGCCTTTGCCAGCGCCGTTTCCGAGAGCTTGCCACCGCCCTCGGCCAGTGCCCGCCCCACGATGGTTTTCGTGAGTAGCCCCGTCACGGCCTTATTCTTGGTGATGAAGCCCATGCCCATTTCTTCGAGGGCTCCTTGGATGGGAGCGAGGGCGGTAGCCGTGTACAAGGCTTCGGTTTCGCTCAGGCCAGCCTCGCGGGCGCTGTCTTTGGTGGCAGAAATGCCGAGTGCGCCGCCCATCGTCACGCCACCCATCGGGCCACCGAGGGCCGAGGCCGCGCCGACCTGCGCCACGCTGTTAATTCCTTGCCCGAGCAGGTTGCCCCACGCAGCGCCATTCAAAGGTTCATCGAGTACCGACTTGCGGGCGTTCTCGGCAATCTGAAACTTCATCTTGTCGCCCTGCGCCCGCATGGCCGCGCCCATCTGGTCGCTGGCCTTGTCGTCGGTTACGTCGTTGAAGCCCGGCCCGGTGTAGTTGTCACCGCCGAGAAAGTCGCCCTCGCCCTCGGGCGTGTCCGAGCGGGGGGTGAGGTATTTCTGGTTGAAGTCGCCGAGGTAGTCGAGCGCGTTGCCGCCCACGCGCACCAGGTCGCCGGGAATGTTGGCGATACCCTTGCCGAGCGCGGATAGAAAGGAGTCGGTTTTGGGTACAGGAGCAATATCGGGGTTGAGTTGGCCCGCCTCGGATGCCGGGCTCAGGTAGCTGGTGCCCTCCGCCACGCTGCCCGCATCGCTTTTCTTCTGGTATGCACCGGCCAGAAGTGGGCCGGTGAAGGTGAGAGGAAACACGCGCTCATCCGTAGAAGGAGTGGGGGCCACGCCGGGGATTGCTAGTGCGTCGTAGCCGAGCGGAGCGGGTTGGGTAGCAGCCTGCGGGGCTACTTCCTCAAACGGCGTATCAGCCGTTGGTAAGCCAGCGCCAGAGTCGTTGCCAGAGACTTTTTTTTTAATTCCTAGCTCGGCGGCGAATTGGTCGGCATCCAAGTCAGCCCCTTGCCATTTCTTCGCCTTAAATACTCCGTGCAGCGCGTTAATGTTGGCCGGGTCTTGCATCCCGGCCTCGAAATCCTCGTAGCGGTCAGGCAGCTCAGCGGCTACGTCGGGCGCTTCCTTTTTGATGTAGTCGTAAGTGTCGCGCAGGGCGGATGCGGGGGCGGCAGTAGTGGGGTTCTGAGGGCGTTGTGGGGTCATTGAGTATGGGATGGGCAGCGACTACTTTTTCTTGAACTGGAAACCGAATTTGCCGGGCTTCACAGGCGGGGCGGGTGCTACCGGGGCCGGAGCTTTTGCGCGGGCGGCCAAAGGACCGCCGCCCTGGGTTGAGGCCACGTAGGGCACGTTGCTATTGTAGGGATTGATAACACGCCCGCCCCTCTTAGAGAGCGCCGCCAGCACCTCTCTTTCCTGCGGGGTGGTGGTGAAACGGTCCCACTTCCCACCCATAGCGCGGGTAAGCTGGGCGTCGATTTCCTGTGAAATGGGGAAAATGACGTTGTGTTCGACAGTGTTGGTGTCGTATATGGGTTTCTTGCCCCCGCCACTGCTCGTCGGCTCCGTGTAGCCTATAATTTTGGGTGCCCCGCCCAACCCGTCGCCCGCTGTTTTGGGCTTGTCCACCAGCGTACCGCGTCCCTCTACGTGAAGTTCGAGCTTAGCCCCATTTGGGGCGTCGTGAATGACTTTGAGCAAGTGCTGATAGGATTCTTCGTCGGTGCTGAATCGCTTCTCCTGGCCTACGCGCTTGCCGTTCACATAGGGCACGTACACGCGCTTGGCGAGGCGCACGGCTACGTCCTGGTTGGTGTTTTCCGGATTAAGGCGGGTGGGTTCGCCGTCTTTACCGACCACCTCCATTTTCGAAGTGTTGGCCTGCACCTCCACGTAGGGCTTGGCCCGGCTGCCGAAGGAGGTGCCCACGAAGGGGTAGTTGTTTTCACCAATGGAGCCGTCTGCTTTGCGATAGTAAGACGTTTGATGCGACGCGATGGGATACGCCTGCACGTCGTGGTCGTTAACCTTCGGCGCGGCCTTCGGGGCGGCGCGGCGCGGGTTTAACGCTTCATCGTGCATCGAATCGTAGCGCACCAACGGGCCGAACATGGTGGCTAGGTGACCCCGGCGGCTCATCGCGGGCAGGTTGGGGTCGGCTTCACGGCGCTTGTTGTACTCGGCCTCGCGGGCATCAACCAACACCTTCACTGCGCCCCGGTCAAGCACTGCTTGGGTTTCAGGTGTCAGGTTGAGCACGGGCGTACCGTCTGCGTTGAATACAGGCCGCCCGCCTTGCATGGCAATAAGCTGCCCGCGCACGGTGTCGGCCGAGTGCTGCCCGCCGAGCTGGCCGGCTTCGGCCACGCGCTGCGTAATCGTGGGCACGTAGTCTTTGAGCGCCTTTGCCACCTCGAATGGCTCGTTGTACGTGCTGGGGTCGCTGTCCACCACGGCGCGGGCGGCGTCGGGGTCGTAGTCGGTGGCGCGCATGTGTTTGCCGTCCGGCGTCAACACGGTGTTGGCGTAGGCGCGGGCATAATTGGCAACGTTGCGCCCGCTTTTATCGGCCTCGGCGATGGCCGTATCAATGTACTTCTGCTTTTCTAGGCCGTGGATGCGGAGCGTTTCAGTATCGCGGCGGATTTGGGCCGCTTTTAACGCGCGCTCCTGTTGGCTAATATCCTGCGAGTAAATGCCGCGTAGCTGGTCGGGCAACCCAAGCGTGTAGTCGTCAAACGAGGGCTGAAACAAACGGCCCGACTCGGTTTTGTACTTTAAATCATCAACCAGCCGTTTCCCTAAGTCGTCGGCCTGTTTTTGCCTTTGCGCAGCCTCTTTCTGGTCGGCGGCTGCCTTCGCCCGCGCACCCAATATCTGCATTTGGTGAAACTGCCGGTTGTTTTCCCGGGCAATGCCGAGGGCGTCGGTGCTGGGGCGGGGAAGAAGGAAGGCGGCTCCGACCCCTGCACGCGGGGCTATCGCTTCACCGTTTATTTGCGGCATAAGGACGAGGTGAGGTGGTGGGTGCGGATTAGTAACGAGGTAGCATTCCTATTCGGCGGGCAGAGCCGTAGCCGGGAATATCAAGACCTATTTTCTTCGGGCTGAGCTTGTCTGCGCCGATTGCGGCATCATCCCCTTGACCTTGCCCGGCCTTGTAGTTTTGGTACATGTTCAGGCCCAGCATGCCATATGAGCCCGCCGTGTCGATGGCCGAACTCATGTTCTGCGCCGAGGCTTGGGTGAGGGCGGCTTTGTTGGCGTTGTAGGTGTCGAGGTCGCGTTGGCGGCGCTGCGAGGCCATGCCGAGGTCGCGCCGGAGCTGGCCCCGCATCTGGTCCTGGTAGGCCAGGCCCTTCATGCCGAGGTCGGCTTCTCCGGCTTGGCGACGGGCGGCAGCGGCTCCGGCG